>JBGTHI010000518.1:0-10538 GCA_041746295.1 Myxococcaceae bacterium | reverse complement strand
GCAAGGAGGTGACGGTGGTGGAGGCGTTGGAGCTTACCCCGGCCGAGCTCCAGAAGTGGCTCAAGGCCTTCAAGGGAGTGCTGGGATGCGGCGGCACCCTCTCTGACGACGGAACCTCCCTGGTCCTCCAGGGAGACCAGCGCGAGCGGCTCGAGCCGATGCTGAAGGCGCGGGGTGTCAGGCGCATTTTGGTCGGGTAGCGGGTTAACGAATTCTCAACAGATAAGGGGGCAACTCGAGTCGGTCCTGCCGCGACAAGCTGGCATGCGCAGCCATCCCCCAGCCCCGGGAAGCCGGGGAGCGATTCTGGAGACCATCGCGATGGTAGGCGCGATCGCGGCTCCGGTGCTGATCGGCGCGGCGATGGGCGCCAAACGGAGATTTCGTCGGATCGCTTCGGAGTCGGGAGGTCAGCCTCTGCGGACCGAAGATACGGCCCGGGCCGTGGTCTCGGGAGCGTTCGTTGGAGGCCTGACCGGCGCGGCGCTCACCGCCGCGGTCGCGGCACTCATCGAAGTGCGCGGTTGAGGCGCTTCCCCATGTCCCAGCTCCGCGTCATTTCCAGGATCGCTCACCGCATGCGGAGCCTGAGGAGCGCCACGCGGAAGGTGGCGAACGACCTTCTCTCCACCGCGGAGCCTGGGCGTGGCGCACCCAGACCGAGGGATGACTTCAGGACTGCGCCTCCCCGTCCTCCCTCGACCCCGCTCCGAGATCCCGCCTCCGCGGGTGACCCTGCGAGCGGCGCACCCAGGCGGAGGGACTTCAGGAAGGAGCCTCCCCGCCTCCCCTCGACCCCGCCCCAGACTCACCTCTATGGGGCAGCTGCGGCGCAATCCATGACCGGGCCTGTCTCGATTCGCGGCGACCGGATGAGCGCCGCTGTCTACACCACGCTGGGGGATGGGAAGTACAAGGCCCACAACGAGGATGCGGTGGCCATCCGGTATAGACCCGGAGACAAGGCCAAGGATCAGCCCGAGGTGATGGCGATCTCTGCCATCGATCAGGCCGGGGGCCATGAGGGCGATCCCGAGCAGGGGACCGTGAGCGGCATCGCGGCGGAATGGTTTGCGCGGGCAGTGGAGCGGGTCGAATTGGGGGAGGACCCAATTGAAAGCCTTCGCTGGGCGCTGAGTGAAGCCCATAGGGAAATCTATGAGCTGAATATGAAGCTGGGCACAGACCTGCTCTGCACCTTTGCGGGCGCGATCGCCGTCTCGAAGCCCTGGCTAAATGAGGAGGTCGACGTCTACGTGGCGACCATGGGAGACGCCCGCGTCGCCGCCTACGATTCGGCCGGGGGGTTCAAGTGGGCAACGACGCTCCACAATGTCGGTGCTGAGATGATGGCCAGCAGGCCGCAAGACAATCAGGACAAGCTCTCGCCGGGGGTGTTTAGCGGGATCACCCGTGCAGTCGGAGGAAGTGATCCAACTCCACACACGCCAAACATCCAGTCCTACAGGCTGAAGCGGGGTGACTGGCTGATGGTCTACACCGATGGCCTGGGGGACGCTCGCCAGCGCGAGCGCCACCCCAACGGCGTTTGGCACGCCGACGCGCTTGTCAGAGAGACCTTGGGGGAGAAGTTCATCGCTCGCGCGACCAGCCCTAGCGCGGTGGTGCAAGCTACCTACAACTACGCGCTGGAGCAGATGGAGAAAGGAGCCTGCAACTCCGACAACATCGGCATCGGCGCGATGCAGATCCATCCTTAGTCGAGGGTGTCGATCACCGCCTGGGTGAACTGCGCGGTGGTGGCCTTGCCGCCCAGATCTCCGGTGCGGACCTTCCCCTCGGCGTAAATTTTGAGGAGCGCGCGCTCCAGCCGGCCGCCCATCGCTTCCAGCTCCATCCAGCGCAGCATCATCGCCGCGGACATCAGCAGGGCGGTGGGGTTGGCGATCCCCTTGCCGGCGATGTCCGGCGCGGTGCCGTGCACCGCCTCGAAGACCGCGCACTTCTCGCCGATGTTGCCGCCCGGAACGATCCCCAGGCCACCCACCAGACCCGCGCACAGATCCGAGAGGATGTCGCCGTAGAGGTTTTCGGTGAGCAGGACGTCGTACTTAGACGGATCTCGCACCAACTGCATGCAGAGGTTGTCGACGATCAGATCCTCGAACTCGATCTCCGGGTAGTCCTTGGCGACCTTGCGGCAGCAATCCAAGAAGAGCCCGTCGGAGACCTTCATGATGTTGGCCTTGTGGATCGCGCTCACCTTGCGGCGCATCTCCTTGCGCGCGAGCTCGAACGCAAAACGGGCAATCCGGGTCGAGCCTTTCTCGGTGATTATCTTCAGGCTCTGGGCCACGCCGGGCACGATCATGTTCTCCATGCCCATGTAGAGGTCTTCGGAGTTCTCCCGCACCACGATGAGATCCACGTTCTCGTAGCGGGTCTTCACGTTGAGGATCGATTTGACCGGCCGGAGGCTGGCGTAGAGGTCCAGAGACTTGCGCAGCGCCACGTTGGCCGAGGCGGGACCCTTGCCGATCGCCGTTGCGGTGGGGCCCTTGAGCGCCACTCGATTGGCCAGCACCGAGTCGAGGGTAGCCTGGGGAAGGTTGGTGTCGTGCTTGGCGAAGGTGTCGGCCCCGGCTTCGTGCCGCTCGTAGGTAAACGGCGCGCCGATCGCCTCCAGCACGCGAACGGTGGCGTCCATTACCTCCGGACCAATGCCGTCTCCGGGAATCAGGGTTACCGCGCGAGTCGGGGCCATCAAGTCTCCAGTTCGGACGACAAGGATCCTCCGCGCCCTCGCTCAGGTGAAGTTCTCTAACGGCTCCGCGCCTCCCCTGCGCGGTTTCCCCACAGCTCTTCAGTCCTTGTAGTCGGTCAGGTGCTTCCGGATGGAGGGGACCTTGGGGCCGTCCTTGGCGGCCTGGCAGTTGACGCAGTACTCGGCGAAGGGGACCGCCTTGAGCCGTCCAAACGGCAGCTCGTCGCCGCACTCCTCGCACTCTCCAAAGCTCTTGGGCTCCTCCTTGATCTTCCGCAGCGCCTTCTGGACCTTGAGCAGCACGCCCACCTGGTTGCGGTTCCGGTTGGAGGCGATCGCCTGCAGCATTTCATTGAGGGGCTGGGCATCTTCGTCCACTTTGATGTCCTGCTCGTCGGGCCGATTCGGATCCACCTGGACGGCCGGCTTGCCGGAGAGCTCGGTCTCCAGAGCGAGCAGCAGCCTCTGCAGCTGTTTTCGCTGGGCCGCGGTCATTTGCGCTCCGCCAGCGCCTCGAGGACCTGATCCAGATGGCCATCGACCTTAACCTTGGGCCAGACCTTGGCCACCTTGCCCTCCGGGTCGATCAGGAATGTGGACCGGACGATGCCGAAGTACTTCCGGCCGTACATCGACTTCTCTCCCCACGCGCCGTATTTCTCCGCCACCGCGTGATCGGCGTCGACCAGCAGCTGGAAAGGGAGACCGTACTTGGCGATGAACTGCTGATGGTGCTTCTCGTCGTCGGGCGAGACGCCGAGGACCACCACCCCTTGCTTCTGCAGCCGGGCGTACTCGTCTCGGAATCCGCAGGCCTGTTTGGTGCAGCCCGAGGTGTCGTCCTTGGGATAGAAGTAGAGCACCACCTGCTTGCCCTTAAAGTCGGACAGCTTCACCGTTGCGCCTAACTGATCCTTCAGACTAAACGCCGGGGCCTTGCCCCCTTCTTCGATAACCTGAGCCATGGCGGAACCATAGCGATGGCGGCGCGCGATGCCAGCATCAATGAAACAGACCGTCTCCACCTCCCGGGCAGTGCGGCTCTACGTCAGCCTGGGTGCGCTTCTGCTCTGCGTCGGATCGTTCCTGGCTTTGGCCGGCCGGGTCCTCCAAGGAGAAACGCGCGCCTTCGACGATCAGCTGTTGCTGGCGTTTCGGGATCCGGTCGAGCTCTCGAGGCCCATCGGGCCGGGCTGGGTGGCGGAGGCGGTTCGCGACGTAACCAGTCTGGGATCGGTGCCGCTGCTGGCGATCGCGCTGGTGATCGCGGTGGGCTACCTGCTGCTCGCCGGTAAGCGCCGTTTCGCGCTGTTCTCGCTGCTGGCGACCTTAGGAGGATCCGCGCTGAGCTTCGCGTTGAAGGGTAGCTATAACCGGCCCCGGCCCGGCTTAGTGCCCCACCTGTCCGAGGTGATAACCAGCTCCTTCCCGAGCGGACACGCGATGCATGCGGCGGTGGTCTTCTTGACCTTCGGTGCCCTGCTCGCCGAGACAACCCGGAGGCGGCGCCTCAAGATCTACATCCTCTGCATCGCGGTGGGGATCACCGCCCTGGTGGGAGTGAGCCGGGTCTATCTGGGCGTGCACTATCCCAGCGACGTGCTGGGCGGCTGGATCGCCGGCTTGGGGTGGGCCAGCTTGAGCGCGGTCGGAGCACGCGGTATGACGCGGAGCGGACTAACGGGTGAAGAAAGAAAGCTGAATGGTTCAAACAAGTAGGAGTCACCGCGGGCCATCCCTCGATGGGTTGCGCAGCCGCTTTTCGCGTGGACCGGTCAGAGGAGCTTCGCGGTCGCGGGCTGCTCCGATGCCGCTGGGTAGCGTTGTGTCCTTCCTAGCGGGCTTGAGCCTGTTGATCACGGGATGCGCCTCGGTGCATGAAAGGCCCTTAGGCCCGAGCCCAAGCCCTTCGCAGGTCACAGTGGCGCCCGGTGCTCTCTCTGCGGACGTGATCGCGGGAAAGCTGATTCGATTGGGAAGCAAGGGCAGTTTCAGGTCCGATTCGGCAGTCTTGAGGGCAACGTGGGAAGGCTCGGATGGCAACTCGAGCGGGCTGCGCTTCACCTATCTAGGCCCGACCAAGGAAAGCGTGCCCCTCGCCGATGGCGAGCTTAGAAGCCAGATCGGACTGAAGCTCCGAGCGCGGGATCCCTGTAACGTCATCTATGTGATGTGGCACCTCTCGCCGGATTCCAGAGTGGAGGTTTCGGTCAAGAGCAGTCCGGATATGAATGACTCGAACGAATGCAAGGATAGAGGTTATCAGTTTCTCAAGCCTGAAACATCGAGCGGCAAGCCTCCCCGGATCGAGGTCGGTAAGTCCCGGTTGATTGAAGCGAGGATCGAAGGCCGCAGGCTCGAGGTTAGGATCGATGGCCAGCTAAATTGGGTGGGGGAATTGCCGGATGAGGCATTTCGCTTCGATGGTCCTGCGGGACTCCGCGCCGACAACGTCAGCGTAGAGCTGGAACCTATCGGAGTGTCGAGAGTACGTTGACCAGAGCGATCCTGCTGGGGGCTGCTTCAACGGGTAGATCTGCAGATGCGCCGCGAGGGCTGAGCGCTCAGCTCAGCCGTGGATTAGCGTCGGCGCGATGAAGGGGGGATAACCTCATCGCTGACCGAAACGACCTCGCCGTCGATTACCGTGGGGGAGTCAGCATCGCGCTTGCCGGAGGTAGGGCCCGTCCAGGGCGAAGGCCGGCCCCAGACCGGCCGCTCGTCGGAGGAGGTCCGATCGCGAGACGAGGAGCGATCGGAGGAGGAAGGCCGCTCCCATGACGGGCGCTCCCAGGACGGACGGTCGTAGGAAGAGGTCCGATCGCGAGACGAGGACCGATCGGAGGAGGAGGGCCGCTCCCACGACGGGCGGTCGTAGGAGGCGCTCCGGTCCCGGCTGCCGCCAAAGTCACCGCCCCGCGATTCGGTGTACGCCCGCGCCCCGATTGTGGCGAGGTCGGTCATGGCGTTGATCATCCGCGTCTGTCGCCGCTCCTCGGCGTACTGGGCCATCGCCTGGGCATGCGCCTCCGCCCTCTGGGCCTTCTCGGCCTGAACCACCGGATCGGAGAGGTGATCCCGCAGGGTCCATTGCCCAGCCTGACCCTCGGGCGAGCGATGGAGGCCATCCAGATAATCTTCGTTGTTCTGTCGTTTGTTTAGGTAGGCGCTGATTCCGACGAACGCCCCCGCCCCCCCGCCCGCGACGGCAGCACCGATGCGCCCGCCCGCCAGCCATCCCAGAACGCCCGCAGCGACTCCGACGGGTATTCCCCAGACCAGCGCCGACTTGGCCGGGCTGGCCAGAAGATCGACGATCCGGGTGCTGTGACCTGGGCTGAACTTGGAGACCCACCCCCGCAGCCCCTGGTCTACTTGTTGTTGCTCGGCCGCGGAGAGCTCACGCCGCGGCGCGATGGGAGCATACTGCTGGTTCTGGACCTGGATGACGGGGGGCAGATTGGAGGCGACGGGAGCGGAAATGGGACACCACCAGTAAGGAGCCTTCCTGGTTCTCCGTCCCCGGGCCGCGCGGGTTGTGGCGAAATCCTAATGCTGAACCGAGCTCAAGTATTTCCGCTAATTCAAAGGCTTAGTGCTTGCCGTACTCCAAGGCGGTGCCTTTGCGTTGCGCGTAGATATAGGCCTCCAGCGCCTTCATCTTCTCGTCGTCATCCGCGAGCGGCTTGCCCCGTACCGGGTTCTCGATGCACCAGTTGATCATGTCTCGCAACAGCGCCACGCGGCCCAGCTGGACCTGGTACTTGGGATAGGTCTCCGGATGGGTGTTGGCGGCGTCGGGGTGACACATGTCGCAGGAGATTCCCACGGTGCCGCCCAGCTGCTTCGCATCGTGAAAGACTTTGTGGCCCTGCTCCACCACGGTCTGGGTGGAAGTCTTCCAGATTCGCTCGTCCCGCTCCGTGTACGAGCTATAGGTGTCGGCGCTGCCCGCGTCCGAGGCGCTCTCCTCTTTCTTGTAGAACGGCTTCCCGGCGGCGGTGTTCTTCACCCGATCCGCCATGCTCTTCCCCTTGCTCGAATCGGACGGAGCGGCCATTGAGATCTGTTGCGGCGCCTGGTCCCACGACGCATGGGGGTTCTTCTCCCTCCACGACTTCATCAACGCCTCCGAGACCGCCTGCGCCTCCTTGCGGTTCAGCGTCTGACCCGGCTTGACCCCGTCTACCTCCATGGAGGTCTTGCCATCGCAGAGACCGACCACCAAGTCGCCATCCTTGGAGGGCGGAGTCTGATGGCCCCGCTTCTCCGTAGCCACGGAAACGGCGGCGGTACCCAGAGCGCTCAAACCGAGCAGACCGGCGAGCCCGAGATGGAAGGAGGGTAGGCGAACGCGCATGAAAGGCTCCGTCAGAAGCTGGGAAACCGGGTCTTTATGGGCGCGTCCTGGGTGCCGTTGGACGCGAGGTAGCTGGAACGGATGGTGACCGGATTGCGCTCCCAGAGCTTGTAGAGCGCGTCGACCATCCCCGCCTCCAGCACGTTGAACCGGCCATCGCCGCAGCCGTCGAAGTTGCTGAACGGGTCGGGCCTGTTCATCTGCACTGTCAACCGCGGCAGCCCTTCGGGCGCATAGGGCCAGGGCCAGGCGGTGGAGAGCATTCCGTGGAAGTCGATGTTGCCTAACCGATTGCTCAGGATCTGGTGAGTATGGCCGTGAATCACGGTCACCTTGTCGAACGGTTTGAGCAGCGCCTGCACGGAGTCCGCGTCGTCGGTCCAGAAGTTCCAGGGCTTGTAGTACTTGTAGAGTGGGGAGTGCGAGAAGACGATCACCGGTGTTTTCTTGTCCACCTTGGCCAGGTCCTGCTTCAGCCATTCGCGGCCGGCATCACCCACCTCGAAGCGGGACTGGATGCCATTGTCCAATCCGGCCACCGTCTGCATCCGCTCCTCGGGCGTCATCTTCCGGGCGGTCCAGAAGTCCTTCTCGTTCACGCTCATCAGGGTGACGAAGTGGACCCCCTTGTGGTCGAACGAGTACTGCGGCTCGCCAAACAGGCCGCGCCAGGTCTCGCCCATATCCAGGAACCAGTCGTGCTCGCCCACCATCCAACGGACGGGCGCCTTGACCTCCTTCATCAGCTCCGCCCCCAGCGTGAGCTCCTCTTTCTTGCCCAGCTGAGCCAGATCGCCGCCGAAGAGCACGAAATCGGGCCGGGGATTCAACCGGTTGACGTCCTCGATCGCACGGATGATCGAGCGCACGAAGCGGTCGTTGAGCTTCCGGTCGTACAGATGGGTATCGGAGATATAGGCGAAGGTAAATCTGGGTGTGGCTGCGGTGGAGCTGGCTTCGGGAGCCGCTTGAACAACGTCCACCAGCTGAAAGGAGTGGGGCGTGATCAAACCCTTTGAGGCCGCGATGCCGGCGGAGAGTCCGGCCAGCTTGAAGAAGGCCCGCCGGTTCAGCTGACGCAGACCCCTGTAGAAGGCATCGCGCTCGTCGTAGTGCCTCGTCTCGATCGATTTAAAGCGGCTGCCCATGGCGGCCTCCTAGAACACTCCGATGTCGGCTGGATTCTTCTGACTCAGATCCGGATTGGGTGCCGCGTCTCCCAAGTTCCCCTTCTTTCCAAACGCCGCCGCGACGTCTCTCTGAGGACGAACGTTCTTCTTCGCCCGCTGCTTTGCAAGTTGTGCCTTGGCGGTGTTGGCGAACCGGTCGTCGGTGAGCGCCGCCATAAAAGCCACCAGCTCATCGATCTCCGACTCGGTGAGCGCCAGCCGCTGCATACCCCCGTCCAGGTAGGGGTTGGGCTCGCCGCCTTTGTTGTAATGGTCCATCACGTCCCAGAGCGTAGCGAGCGAGCCATCGTGCATGTAAGGAGCGGTCAAGACGGTGTTGCGCAGCGAAGGGGTCTTGAAACCGCCAATGTGATTCTCATACTTGGTCACCAGAAAGCGGCCCAGCTCCGAGTACTGGGACTGGATCGCCAGCTCGTCGATCTGCTGCTTGTCGCCGGAGCGGACGACCCGGAGCGCGTCCTTGGCCAGATCGAGGAAGTTCTGTTTGCGGGCCGCCACGCCGATGTTGTGGAACTTCTGATCGGTGAAAAGCGGAGTGACCGCATTGCCGGCATGACAGGTGTTGCAGCGCCCCTTTCCGTTGAAGAGCGACCAGCCACGGTTGGCAGCATCGTCCATCGCCTTGGCGTCGCCACCAATGAACCGGTCGAAGGGGGAATTGCCTGAAATCAGAGTCCGTTCGAAGGCGGCGATGGCTGAAGCCAGATCGTCGAAGGTGAGCTCGCGTCCGAAGACGCTCTTGAACTCGGCGACGTACTCCGGGATCGCCTTGAGCTTGGCGACCACCTGGTCGCCGTTCTTCATGCCCATTTCGATGGCGTTGGTGATCGGGAGCTTCGCCTGGGCCTCCAGGCTCACAGCCCGCCCATCCCAGAACTGAACCGGATTGAAGAGCGCATTCAAGACGGTGGGGCTGTTCCGCGTCGTCTTTTGACCTTTGATCCCGATCGAAGTGGTCTTCCCGTCGGCGAACCCCTTGGCTGGGTCGTGGCACGTGGCGCACGAGACCGTGTTGTCGGCGGAGAGCCGGGTATCGTTAAATAGCTTCTTTCCCAGGGCGGCCTTCTCCAGCGTGGGCACCTTGGCGGCCGGAACGGAGATGCCGTAGAGCTCGGGCGTTATCCCCAGCGGCAGTTTGCTCATTTGAGGCGGCTCGGCCGCGCCGAGCAGAAGGGAGGGGGACAGAGCGAGTAGCGAAGACCGCAACCTAAGCATGGAACCCTCCGGATCATTTGCGCGGCAGGCAGCTTACCGGTGCGGCGATGGCTGAGAAGCGAAAAGTGCTCAGCGCGCCCAGGTTTGGAAGCGGTAGTCACAACCCAACGCTTCGTCGTGATGCGACTCGTCTTCGAGAAGTCGCCACGCGGAGAGATCGAGCTCGGGGAAGCGCGCGTCGCCTTCGACCTCGCGCTCGATGTGCGTCAAGTGGAGCCGGCTGACGTGCGGTAGCGCCTGGCGGTAGATCGCCTCGCCACCGGCGACGAAGATTGTTCTTGTCTCGGCCTCCGCGCGCTTCAAGGCCTCGTCCAAGCTCGTGAGCGTGCCCACCTCCGGAGCGTTGGGGTCCCGCCAATTGTATTGATGCGTGAGTACCCAGGTGGTTCGTCCCGGGAGAGGGCGCCCGATCGACTCATAGGTCTTGCGGCCCACGAGGAGGATCTGTCCCATCGTGAGGGCCTTGAAGCGCTTGAGATCCGCGGAGAGCCTCCAGGGCAGGCCATTGTCGCGGCCGATCACCCGGTTGCTGGCCATTGCCACGATCGCTTGGAGCCGAGCCTGCCGAGCCGGTGGGGTGGGCGGTGCCGCGGCAGTCATACCGCGACCGGAGCTCTGATCGCCGGATGCGGATCGTAGTCCTCCAGCGCGAAGTCCTCGTACCGGAAGGCGAAGAGGTCCTTCACCTCGGGATTGAGCTTCATGGTGGGCAGCGGCCGCGGCGCGCGCTCCAACTGCAGCTTCGCCTGCTCCACGTGGTTGGAATAGAGGTGCACGTCGCCGAGCGTGTGGATGAATTCGTGCGCCGCCAGCCCGGTTGCCTGCGCCACCATCAGCGTGAGGAGGGCATAGCTGGCGATGTTGAAGGGCACCCCCAGGAAGATGTCGGCGCTGCGCTGGTAAAGCTGGCAGGAGAGCTTGCCGTTGGCCACATAGAACTGGAACAGAGTGTGGCAGGGCGGCAGCTTCATCGCCGGGACGTCGGCCACATTCCAAGCCGAGACCAGATGGCGCCGCGAGTCAGGGTTCTCTTTCAACCCCTTTACCA
>JBGTHI010000517.1:0-3370 GCA_041746295.1 Myxococcaceae bacterium | reverse complement strand
CCTTGTCCCCCTGCCGCCGAAGAACTACAGCGACTCGAGCCGAGTCTTTAGCCAAAATGGTCGCCTCGCGCGTCACAGCCTCCCAGTCGCCATGCGACGTGCCCAGTGCAGCTCTGAGGCTTCCCGCCGACGATCGGAAGTCTTTCAGCAACCCCCCTGCTGACCGGATCTCTGGGCTGTCGGCAATGTGGTCTGTTTGCGTTCCGCCCCAGGCCCGCTCGGCCTCGGTCACCGCCTGCTCCGCGGCCCCCACCGCTCGCTCGGCGTTGGAGAACAACACCTCGTCGCGCGCCGCCTGCGCTTCGATTTCCGTCAACCCCTGCTCGAGTCGGTCCAGCTCCAGGGCGGTCGCGAACGGATCGCGGCTCGAGGTCTGCTCCGAGGGCTCCGGCTCCCGAGCCTCCAACGTGATCCGGCCGCTCAGCTTCTCCGCCTGCGCCACAAGATTGTCGAAGTTCAGAACCGTCGCCTGAACCGTCCTGTGATCATTGACGATCAGCTGCCGATCGTTGGAGATCCGATCGGTCAGCGTCCGATCGCGATCGCTGTTGCTCTCGACCGCCGCGGTCAGTCGCTTCTGTTTGTCCTCGATTTCCGTCAGCCGGAGCTGCGCCTGTCTCTGACGCTCCTGCGCCCGCTCCAGAAGCTGGGCCGCCTCGATCAATCGCCCCTGCGCGAACACATTGCCCGCCAACTCGACCGCGGCCACCGCCGCACCCAGATCGACGTCCACCTCGTCCAGATTGTTGTCCAGCTTTCCGTCAGCGTTGGGATGGTCGATGTCGCCCGCACCCAGATCCCGAACCGCCCGAGCGTACATCGCCTGGATCCGTTCCAGAACCGTCCGCCCAGCCGGAATCAGCTCCATCAAGCGCTCCGTCTCCGCGTTCCTACGCTCCAGCTCCGCGGAGTGATTGTCGAACGAAGCCCGGGCATCGACCACCAGCTTCCTGGCCTCGTCGTTCAGCGTTTGAGCTGCGTCAACCGAAGTGGCTGCCTCGTCCACCTCGCCGCGGTTGAGCTGCTTGCGCGCGGTGGCGAGCTGCTGACGTGCCTCTTGCACACAGACAGTCGGATCGTTGTCGGTCTCGTGAAGGAGGCGCCCGGCCGCCAGCCCCATGCCAGTAGCCAGGTCGCTCCGCGCCCGCTCTGCCAGCAACTCGGCCGCGGTCAGGGCGGGGAGGAGCTCCACCCGTGCTCGGTTCTCCAAGGTCAGCGCCAGAAGGACATCCGCTGCCAACTGACCCAGCGCGGTCTCCAGCCCCTCCAACGCCGCGGTGGCGTCGCTCTCCACCGCCTGCACGGCCACGGCGTCGGATTGTGCGGAAAGAGCTTCCAGCCGGGCGTCGATCCAACCGGTCTCAACCTTCAACTTCTGATGAAGCGACAACGCGTTCTCGCGGATGGTCCCGAGAGGGGCAGCTCGGAAGGCGGTGAGGATCTCGAGCAGCCGCTTGGCGTCGCGAGACTGCCGCTCCGCGGTCACCTTCACGCCATCCTTGACTCCCAGTGGATCGGCCTGGAAGGCTCGACCGAGCTCGCCGTGCGACCTGTTCGCCTCAACCAGCAAAGTCTCCTGGAGCCCCGTCCCCCTGAACAGGTTGTCTTGAGCCCGCTCCTCTTCGGTGCCGGCCAGGGCCTCAGCGTGACTCGCCGTGGTATTCAGCTCTGCCTCTACTGTTCCGAGCACCGTCAGCAGCTCGGCGATGGTCGCCGGAATTTGCTCGGCGACGGTGTCCGCATTGCCGATCCGCTGATTGGTCCGAATGATCAGCTCCTCGAAGGTGGCCTTCTCCGGCAGGTAGTCCTCGAGATTTCCCAGCAGCAGGGTGCGTTCGTCCTTGGTCTTGTCCAGCGCCCAGATGACCGGGTCGTCCGGCTTGAACTCGATCTCCGCCACCATAAGCTCGATCGCTTTGAGGTAGTTGCGTCTGGAGACCAGGTTCACTATCCGACGCCAAAGGTTGGCGTTGAGGGTGATTGCCGCCGCCTGCTCCCACATCTTGGAGGCGGTGGTGATCAGGATGAAGGCGCGGTCGGCGTCCTTCGCCGCCCCCACCGCCTTCGGCCGGGTAATGCCATCGTACTTTTTTTCGATCTCGTCGGTGGAGTTGCCGAGGTTCACCCGGACCTTCTCGATGACGATCGGGATCCGCTTCAGCTTTTCGTCGAGCACTGGCTTTCGCTCATTGAGAAGCTTCAATGCCTTGTCCATCTCCTCGCGCCGCCGGCGCATTCCCCAGCCGATGCCCGCGCCCCCCAGCACGAAGGCCGCGGCGATCACCGCCCCGATGACCCAGCGGGTCCTGATCGCGTCGGACTCCGCGTCGTCCATTCTGCGGACGGCTTGCGCCTCGACCGCCTCCGCCTGGTCCAGGAGCGGCAGGTAGGCGGCGTCGCCCGCGTCATAGGCCTGGCGCGCCGATCCCAGCAGCCGGAGAGCCTCGTCCCGTTCCGCCACACCGGCTGCCGCGTACTCGTGCTTCTCTTGCTCCTTCAGTCTTCCGGGAAGTGAGTTGAAACGACCCAAGGCCGAATCGTAGGTGGTGAAGGCGTTGAGCCGCTCTTTCGCCTGGGCACGTACGTCGCGCGTCGTCTCCTCGGCGCTGTTCAGGTGTCCCGCAGCCAGGTCGGCTTGGGCCTGCTCCAGCCGCTGCCGCCACCGAGCGGTGGGGTCCTGAATTAGGTCTCCACGGAGCTTGGCGTGACCTGCGCGGAACTCGCCCAGATTCTTCTGCACCAACGCCACCTCGTCGGCTGCGCTGCCGATGTCCAAGCCGGCCTGGTCCAGCTCATTGGAGACAGCTGTATTGTAGCGGCCCTGGATCTCACCGACCGCCGCCATCACCGCCGCGGCGAGGTTTCCACTGCTCCCGATCTCCCGGCTGAAGGAGCCGCTCAGCGCGCCGCTCTCCCAGTCGGCCGTCCTCAGCCCCGCTAGCTGCTGGCCCTCGGAGCCGAAGTAGGAAGCGGAACCATCGCCCTGCCCACCCCCTCCCTCGTTGGCCAGGGAGATCATCAGAATCGCCCCATTGGGTCTGCCGGTCCGGCTATCGATCTGCCGGCCAAAATCGGTCTGATTGGTCAGTCCCTGGGGCACCCCCTGCTCGAGCGCGTTCAGGTCTTCATAGGTATTGCCGTGCGCATCGGTGAACCGCTCGCCGTTGGCGGTGTTCATTAGCACCACCGTCCAGGGGCCTTTCACCTGATCCAGGTCATGCTCCAGTTGGGCCAGATTCGCGGGAGAGATATGGACGTCGCCCTTCACGTACAGGCGCTGATCGCGTGTCCACTTCCGAACCAGCTCGGCCACGCTGCGCACCTGCACCGGCGCCGAGTCTTGGGCCGCGGGGGCGGTTGGCACGGGGCT
>JBGTHI010000516.1:0-3814 GCA_041746295.1 Myxococcaceae bacterium | reverse complement strand
TGCTGCTCGGAGCCGCGATCGCGCTACCTGCGCGCTATGTGTCGCTCTACCGGAGCGGCGATCTTCCCATGCTCGATCTGGTGATGCCCCTGGCCTTTGGGGCGGTGTTTGCCGCGATGGGGCTGGCGCTGTTCACCCTGCGCGGCGTTGCGCGAAACCGGAGCGCGGTCCTCTGCCTGCTCTTCTTTCTTTCGATGATCTTCTGGACCGCCTTCGAACAGTCGGGAAATGCCTTGAACGTCTGGGCGGCGTTCAACACCCGGCTGGAGCTTGGAACCTTCCATATCCCGCCTACCTGGTTCCAGGCCAGTAACTCGCTGTTCGTGATCGCCTTCGCGCCGCTGGTCGCCGCCTTCTGGAGCTGGACCGCGCGCCGCGGCCATGAGCTGTCGGCGCCCCTCAAGTTCGCGCTGGCGTTGAGCCTGGTGGTGCTCGCCTACGTGGCGATGACGGTTGGCGCCCGGCAGGAGGATCGGGTGGTGACGCGCGCGCCGCTGAGCGCGCTTCCTCATGGAATCGAGCTCGCCTCGCTCCACGGAGGACGACTGGAGTTCGACTCGGCCTCCAGGCAGTTGATCGCGCGTGGCGTGGTACCCGACTTCACCGTGGCACAGGCACTCGCACCCACTGTCAATCCGGCTTACCGAGCCGCGGTAGAGAAGCTGGCCCGGGCTTCCGAGGGAGCCAAGCCCGACGCCATTCGGCGAGAGGATCTCTCCAAGGCTCCCTCGCAGCTGAAAGCAGCGCTGGCCGCGAGAGCGGCGACCCCCTCCGACTGGCTGCGCGAGTACCGGCCGGAAAGCGGAGTGGCGTTGATCCAGGCTCCGATCGATGCGCGCGGCAAGGCGCAGCTTCTGGGGGCGGGCGCGCCTCCAGAGTGGCGGGCCGCTCTCACTTCTCTGAACGAAAAAAGCCAGACGGCCCGGGTGAGCGGCATTTGGCTCATCCTGACCAACCTCCTGCTCACCCTGGGCGAGCTGTGCATCTCGCCGGTGGGGCTCTCCACTGTCACCAAGTTAGCGCCCCCCCGGTTCGCCTCGCTGTTTATGGGCATCTGGTTCATCGGCTTCTCCGCCGCCTACTACGCTGCGGGATCCCTGGGGGAGCTGTGGGGTGAGATTGCACCCGTGGGCTACTTCAGCCTCTTCGTCTGGATCGCGCTGGGCGGGAGCGTCATCGCGGCGCTCTTGGCTCGGCCGCTCCGCCGGCTGATGCATGGCGTCCGATGACCGCTCGATGAGCGGCGACCCGACAGGGGTGGCGTCTCAAACGCCGCCCGGTTAGGTAGTGCCCATGTGCGTCGCATCCCCGCTGGAGCTGGAAGCCGAGATCGAGAAGCTGAAGCGCTCGATGAACGCGGTGATCCTGGCCCACTACTACCAGGAGGGTGAGGTCCAGGACGTCGCCGACTTCGTGGGAGACAGCTTGGCGTTGGCCCAGCAGGCGGCTAAGACCCAGGCCGATGTGATCGTCTTCTGCGGCGTCCACTTCATGGCCGAGACGGCCAAGATCCTGAATCCCACCAAGCAGGTCCTGCTGCCCGACCTGGACGCCGGCTGTTCCCTCTCCGACCGCTGTCCTCCCGGCCCCTTCAAGGCCTTCAAGGACCGACACCCCAACGCCTTCGTAGTCAGCTACGTCAATTCCTCGGCCGCGGTGAAGGCCATGAGCGACGTGATCTGCACCTCGTCGAATGCGACCAAGATCGTGGACCGGGTTCCGAAAGATCGGAAGATCCTCTTCGCGCCGGACCAGCACCTGGGCCGCTACGTGGCCCAGCAGACCGGACGGGAGATGATCCTCTGGCCGGGCAGCTGCATGGTGCACGAGATCTTCAGCGAAAAGCGGCTGGTCGGGTTAATGACCGAGCACCGGGACGCGCAAGTGGTGGCCCATCCGGAGTGCGAGGAGAACGTCCTGCGTCACGCTCACTACATCGGCTCGACCAGGGGCATTCTCGACCACGTGCTTCAGAGCTCCAAATCCAAGTTCATCGTGGTGACCGAGGCGGGCATCATCCATCAGATGCAGAAACGAGCTCCGCATAAGACCTTCATCCCGGCTCCCCCGGACAATGGTTGCGCCTGCAACGAGTGTCCGTACATGCGGCTCAACACCCTGGAGAAGCTCTACCTCTGCATGCGGGACCGAAAGCCTGAGCTGCGGCTTGCGCCCGATCTTCAGCAGCAAGCCTTCGCCCCACTTCAGCGGATGCTGGAGTGGTCGGCGGGCTGATTCAGTCCGCGGGGGCCGGCGTCCCGGGTTCGAGCTTCACCGGAACGCACCGAACGAAGCGGAGGCACGGGTGGAGGCTTGCCTCCTCCAACGAATTGGAGGGGGGCCCGGGCCAGAGCGAGATCCCGGGGGTACGGGGGCTGGCGAAGTCAGCCCCCGCTCTAAAGTCCCTTGCGCTCGCTCGCTCAGGCTGTCATGAAAATTGGGTGGGATTTCGCTTCTTCGCCCTGCCCGTGCAGCTCGCCGCCGGCCCTCGTACCCAGGTGGCCGAATCGGAGTTGCTGACCCCGGAGCTCGTTGATACGGAGGTCGCCGAAAGCGCCCTGGAGGGGCTGGAATACCGAGCGGAACGGGTCCAGGATCGCGCTCGCAAGTTGCTCGCCTCCGGCAGCTCTCAAGAGGACTTCTCAGATCTCGGCTTCGGTTCCGCCGCGGTCTTCGCCCGATCACCGCAGGATCTTCCCGCGCTCCTCCGGCTTGCTGATCAGCTGGAGAGACTCGCGCGTGACCAGGCGGGAGAACGCGCCCTGGTCTGGCAGTGCGCGGACTGCGGGACGCGCTATGCGGTCCCGTTGGGCCTCGTCCGTCAGGTCTCGATTCGCTGCGAGCGCTGCTCTCGTCCCGTGGAGCTGACGCCGGGACGCGCGCTGGGTGAGGAGGCGTTGATCGATCCGGTTCAAAGCGCGATCAACTCCGTGCGCCGAAGCCTGGCTGAGTTCTTCCGCGAAGCAATGGCTCGGAGTTGGCCGGTCTGGGTCAGTCGACGCTGAGGGCACCATTCGATCCCCCCGCCACGCACCCCGACATGCCACCTGGCCATTGCTGGCGTTGATCGCGATTCTCCCGCTCTGGGTTACCCAGGCACTGCCAATGGTGGATCTGCCGCAGCACCTTCACCTGATCTCGGTCCTCCACCGGTTGGACGATCCCACCACGCTCTACCCAATCTTCTTTGAGCGGAGGACGGAGCTCACGCCCTACTTGGGCTACTATTACGCGGTCGAGGCACTGCACCAGCTCCTGCCGCTGGAGCTGTCGAATCGGATCTTCCTCTCGCTCTACGTCCTGGGGCTCCCCCTGTCGTTGGCCTATCTGCTCCACAGTCTGGGCAGGCCGCGCTGGCCCGCGCTGCTCACAGTCCCGTTGGCTTATGGAGACAGCTTCGGTTGGGGCTTCATCAATTTCTGCGCCTCCCTGCCAGTCCTTTTCCTCTCCTGCGGGCTTTCGGTCCAGCTGCTGAAGAGCGGAAGCCGAAGGACCGCCACCGCGCTCGCGCTCTGCCTGATAGCGGCGCTGCTCTTTCATGTGCAGGCCTATATTTTCTTGGGGTTGGCCTTGCCGCTGCTGCTGTTGCTGACCCGAGGCCCCCCCAGCTTCGCCTTGCCCACGCGGCTGACCTTCGCCGCTGCCACCCTCCCCTCGGTGTCTTTGTTCGCCGTCTGGTTTGGGGGGCGGTTGGGACAGCCGGCGGAGATCGAGTATGGCGCGCCGTGGAAGGCCTGGGGGCCCCTGCTCTCCCAGGAGAACCTGGCCTTCCGGAGCCTGCGGCAGAATCTGGACGATGCGCTGCCGCTGTTGG
>JBGTHI010000515.1:0-8156 GCA_041746295.1 Myxococcaceae bacterium | reverse complement strand
GGGGGGCGGGGGGCGCGCCGACAACTTGTCGCCGCCTACGGCAGCAGCTTCCGGGCTTCGGAGTAGTGATACACCGCCGTGCCGCCAAATCCGGACTGACCAGCGAACCGCGTAGTCACCGCGTTGAGCGCGTTCATCATGGCAGTAGGTCCCTCGTCGCAGAACGTGATACTGGAGTCCGAGACGTTACAGGATGACATCACGCCGACGACAACACGCTTGCCCTTCTTCGTAGCGTAGTCGATTTCACTCTGCGCTCCGGATATGAGCCTGGAACTCGTGTCGCGGTAGTTCATCATCGCCACGGAATCCACCTTGTCGATAATCCGTTCGCTGAGCGGTCTCGCCACACCATCGATCGTGATGCTCCTGTTGTCGTACCAGAACGGGATGTCGATCATCATCTCGAGAAGCGACCCCTTCGCGACCTTCAGCTTGTCCAGCAGCGTCAGGAAGTTCTTGGCGGTCGTGTTCATGCTGCTTCTCCATTCAGACAGGACATGAGGCTCGATATCGAAGTGGATTCGGCTGGGACGGGCTTTGCCGCTGCTCTCAAGCTTCTCGACGAACCTGGCCGCGCGGGTGGTGAAGCTCACGGCCTCCGCCTGGTACTCCGGGCGAACCCATTTGTGGTTTCCAAAGAGCAGCGCAACCTGGATGCCCTTATCGGCCGCTGTCGCGATGAACGCCGTAAATTGGTCGGGATACTGCGCAATGAGCGTGTTGCTCTCGATGTAGATCTCCCGAACGCCGTACTTGGCCGCGAAGGCGAAGAAGCGTGTCGCCTCCGCGCCGTCGAGGGGGAGCTTCTCATAGACCCACAGGTCTACCGGACTGCTCAGCGTGAGCGCCTCCGAGTCCTTCAGAACCTCCTCTCCTTCACCGATCTCTCCTTCTCCGCATGCCCCGAGAAATAACGCCAGACAACAGAACACCACTAAACCGTTGTTTCGTTGTGTCACATGATCTCCGAGGTGGGTTGACTGATGTTTCGTTGACGCGACAACGCGTGGCTCGGAACGATCCTCAGCTCCGAACCGACCACCAGAGCAAAAACATCAACGCCCATTCCACCCGACACAGGGGTGGCGGCCCAACTCGGCAGAACTCGACAACAACGACACCTGTTATAGACCCGTCGACTGTTTCACCAGATCCGACATCCGGCCCGATCGTGGGACAGGCGAGACCGCTGTCGATTCCGTCCCTACCCCTGGAACGTGTTCTGTCCGGGAGGGCGCTCGCCGCTTACGGCAACAGCTTTCGCGCCTCCGCATAGGTGAAAAGCGCCGTGCCACCGAACCAGAACGGAACGTCGATGGTCATCTTCAGGAGAGAGCTCTTTGCAGTCTTGAGCTTGTCCAACAGGCTCAGATAGCTCTTCGCCGTCCTGTCCCGGACGGTCGGTCCCCAATGTAACAGTCGAAAACAGGACGCTTATTTTCTTCATTCCCGAGAACCTGCCGAAGATCGGTTTGGAACGCTAACCCTCCTGGATTGCGGAGGTGAAAGCCCCGCTGAACCTTCGGCACCCGGCCCCGATTAAGCGATCCGGAGCCGGTGCTCGGCGTAGCCGAAGCAGCGGTGAAGCCCGACGGTCGGCGGACCGACATCCGTCGGCAGAAAAGTTGCGTTCCGCTCTTTTGTCTTCTTGGCCCTCTTGAAAAACAGAAGGAGCTCGGTAAAAGCGCCAATCAGCAAGGACTCGTGTTATGGCCCAAGCGGTTCCGCAGTGCCCTGGCGTGAAGCCCCAGAAGGTTGTATCGGCCCACCAGCCGCATTGCCTGCCCTGGCTTGGCTATCTGGATAAGATCGCGAGAGCAGATCTCTTCGTCCTGATGGACGACCTCCAGTACGAGTCCCAGAACTTCCAGAACCGAAACCGCGTGAAGGTCAATAACGAAACCGCCTGGATCACGATTCCATTGGTCCATGGGTCGCGGGCAGACCGTATCTGCGACAAGCAGATCTCCAACGCCTCCAGCCCCAAGGAGCATTGGCAGCGGCGCGCCTGGCTGACGTTGACAACGCACTACAAGAAATCGATGTACTTCGGCGATTTTGCCGAGGCTCTGGAGGAGGCCTTCACTCGGCCTTGGGGCTCTTTGCTTGAGTTCAGCCAGCATATGCTTCGGCTTCACCTAAGCTGGCTCTCGATCGATACGCCGGTTGTCCTCGCCTCATCGCTGAACCTTGCGGGTCAGAAGACCGACCGCATCATCGATATGTGTCAACGGGTCGGCGCCTCGACCTATCTCTCGGGACGTGGGGGCTCGACCTCCTATTTGGATCTGGGGGCCTTTGAAGAGGCTCGAATCGAAGTGCGCTGGCAGCAGTTCGAGCACCCTGTCTATCCTCAACGCTACCCGGAGCTCGGCTTCATCAAGAACCTCTCCGCCCTGGACCTTCTGCTCAACTGCGGAGCGGAGAAGGCGGCCGAGCTCTTGGGCCTCCGGCCGCCACCGCGATCGAGGCCAGTATGTTGGAAAAAGCAGAGGGGGGAACTCCATGAACAGTCGATTGACTGATCGCCTTGGAACACGGGTCCTCGCATTTGGTGCGCACCCTGATGACATCGAGATCGGGGCTGGAGGAACGATCGCCCGGCTGACCGCGGAAGGCGCCGAGGTGACGATGGTGACCATTTCAGTGCCATCGTGTGTCGAAGAGCGCATTCGCGAGGCGGCGCAGAGTGCGAAGCTGCTCGGGGCGAAACAGCACATCCTGTTTCCAAAGCCCGGTCGGGTCGAAGATATCCCGATGCATCAACTGGTTGGAGCGATGGACAGCATCGTCAATGATTTTCGTCCGGACCTGGTCTTGGCGCACTCAGCCAGCGACCTGCACTGGGACCACGGCCTGGTCAACCGCGCGGCAATCTCGTCACTTCGGAGGCTGTCGGCCAACTTGCTGGCCTTCACCTCAAGCTATGAGCTGAACGCTCATTCCCGCATTATTGGCCAATGTTTTATCGACATCACGGGCACCCTCGAGAAGAAGATGGGCGCTATCCACGCGCACGCCACTCAACTTTCCAAGATCGACATCGACGCGACCCGGGATCTGGCGCGCGGGATGGGAAGAATCGCCGGAGTCAAGTTCGCGGAAGCCTTCGAGGTGCTGCGGATGAGGTTTTAGACTGGCCTATTTGGAGGCTTGAGCACTGAGCCAGGCGTAGAGGACGTCGGCCGAAGTGTCGCTCTCAACCGAGAACCGCTGCTGAGACGGGCCTCCGCCGGAGCTGTTGAACGCCGGCTCGGTGGGAGGCTGCGTAAACCAAAATCCGAAGCGCGAACGGAAGAACTGCTCCAGCTCCGGCACGACCCGCTCGTCATTCGATCCCAGTTGACCGTAGTCGTTATAGGGGACGGCAAAAGCGATCGGCTGATAGCCGGGAATGTGCGCCGAAAGTAGTGCGATTCCTGTCGAGACGTCTCCTTCGATCCGATCCCTCCAGCTTTCGAAGGGCTCGAGATGGGGTTCCGTTGGAAACGCTTGGGGATCGTACCTCAACCATCCATAGGCCGACCGCATCGCCGGTTCACCCGCTGCGGTGATTCCAGCCTGCACTAGCCGATGTTCCTTGTGCGCATGCAGCTGAAGGTCCCAACGGCCGCTCGCCTCCAGCGAAGACAGCTCAAACCACGAGAGATAGTTGGCGATGATCGGCTCGGCTCGACCGGTAATGACAAACATCGCCGCCCTCATAGAGAGCGCGGCCAGGATCCTGTCCGCATTGCGAAAGGCATCCAGTCGCCCATCATCGAAGGTCAGCAAGATCGGCCGGTCGGGTGCATCGCTGAAGTCGTCAGCCATAATCCGCTGGTAGCCAGCAAGGGAAACAGTGCTGTAACCGGCTGCCTCGAGCATCAGCATCATCCGCGCAAACTCAGCGCGGGAGATTCCGAAGGTATTCACGTCGGAGCATCGGACCTCGCAGATCGACTGAAATCGCAGTACCGGGACCGCGCCCCTCTTGATCGGGAGTGGCACGAACTTGGCGCGGTCGGCATCCGACAGGCTCAAGATCGGCGCCGGCAGCGCTCCTCGGGGTGCCGGGACCAGCCCACCCTGATCACTCACCCCATCCGAGCCGCTTTCCTCGACCGAAGACCGGGCGGTCGATTGGCCACAGGACTCCAACAGCAGCAAGCTCGCCACAAGCACCCACGTCCACCTATGCTTCATATTGCTCCCCAATGGGATCCAGCCGCGAATGGTTCCGCAACGATGACTTGAAGGGCCATAGCAACGCCGCAGCCAGGGACCGAAGCGGGATTCGACCACTGTTGTCGTAGGCGAGGGCCGCCTCCGACACCGCGCGAGGGGCAAAGACGTCGGCGTACGAAGCCTGCCTCACCGTCTCCTCGAAGTAGGCATAGAGCCGGACCAGGCGAAGAAGCGACTTGTACAGGGGGTAGATCGGCAGGTAGAGCCACTCCGGGTCGCCGGAGCTGTTTCGATCGGGTTGAAGCCAGCGCGCAACCCTCAGCTGGACGGCGGCTCCCACCACGTAGATGGCGTAGGAAAAGAACAGCGCCCTGGGAATGCTCTCCGGCGCGACTATCGCGGTGGCGCCAAAGACCAGCACCCAGCGCAGCCCCAGGATGATGTTGAAGAATACGGCGTCCAGGACCAGGAAGGCGTTGCTCCATTTGAAGCGGCTGGAACGCATGTCCAGGAGGTCCCGGTGCCGCCTGAGCTTGTTCTTGATTAAGTTCCGGTCCCAGCGCCTTCGCTGCTTGATGAGCGCCTTGAGCCGGTAGGGCGTGTTGGTCATGCAGACCGCCCGATGCGCAAACACCAGCCGGTGAGCGACCCGCCTTATTTTCAGCGTTAGATCGCCGTCATTGCCCGATGTTGGAGTATGACCCCCGACCGCCTGCAGCAGCTCTCTGCGGAAGGCTCCGAACGCTCCTGAGATGACATGCAGGATGTTGAACTCGGACCGGAACCTTCGGCCGATGCTGATGGAAAAGAGGTACTCCAGAGACACCAAGCGGGTGAGGATATTGACGTTGATGTTACGGACGATGATGTTCCCGCCGACCGCGCCAACGGTTCGATCCGTCAGAAGCGGAGTGATGATCTCCGCGATTGAGTCGCGGTCGAAGCTGGTATCCGCGTCGACGTAGACGATCAGGCTTCCTCGTGCCAGGCCAAGTGCCAAGTTCAGCGCGGCCGCCTTGCCATTGCGCTGCCGAAGGGTGACCAGGCGACAGTCGATACCGCGGGTGCCCCCACCGTCCAGGAATGCTTGAACCGCGGCCGATGTTCCATCGGACGAACCGTCGTCCACGATCACGACCTCCATATTTCGGTAGGTCTGCTCCGCCAACGACGCCAGGGTGGCGGGGATGGTCTCCACCTCGTTGTAGCCGGCCATGAGCACCGACACGAGCGGCAGATCAGGCCGGACGATCAGGGCGTCACGTACGGCGGTGGCGTTGCGGCTTCGTCGTTCCGTCAGCTCCGTGAAGAGAACGACGATGTCGGTGAGGAGGTACCGGGCGAAGTCGGTGAGCCAGAAGAAAAGAAACGGAATGTATTCGGGAGGCGGAGCGGTCACGGGCGCGAGCTCCCGGGGCCTCCAAGGAAGGCCGGAAGCCAGCGGTGGAGCCGCTTCACGCGCACTTCGCACGGAGATCCGGCGATGAACGAGCCGACCAGATGGTCCGGAACATCCGTGACGGACACATTAGCGACAAGAAAGGCGGCCTTGGGATCGACGGGGGGAGCAGGATTGGGCGAGAACATCTGCGTACTGTTCTTGCCCAGCTGCGGCAAGCCGGGTTCGCGGCCCAAGGACGCCAACAACTGCACGGTCTCAACCCGTCCACGGAGGCTCTCCCCCGAAGGCAATTCGATCTCCGCCGCGGCATTCGCCGACATACTGGCCGCGTCCTTGGGCTCCACGAAAGCCCGCACGACCACCTTGAGCGGGTCGGCAAGAAGGATCACCGCATCCTCCGGCCCCACCATCTCGCCAGGATGACGGCTGATCAGCGCAACCACTCCGTCGCGCGAGGCTTTGATGATTCCCTCGTCCGCAGGCGCTTGCAGCTCGGGAGTTGCAACCAAGGTCTCCTCGACCTGGCGGGCCTCGCGGCCAAGCGCCTCCAAGACCCGCTCCTGCTCAGTGGCTTCTCGGACTGCGACATTCCGCTCTTGCTCAAGCTCCGCGAGTTGGAGGGCAAACTGCCCCAACTCTGCCGCAGTCGCAGCCCCCTGCTCCACCAGCCGGCGCGTCGCTTCTTGGGAAGACTGAAGCTGATCGCGCCGCGCGCGAAGACCTTGAGCCGTGGCGCGGAGACCGGCGAGAACCGACTTGGTCGTGGCGACCTGCCGCTCGACCTCATGCCGACGTCCCAGGAGCCCATCCCTCTGCCCGCGGTGGCTCGCGATCCGCATGGCTGAATCGGAAACATAGCCGGAGCCGGCCCCCCCTTCCGCGGAGTAATCCAGCCAGGCAAGCGGCTGGCCCTGCTTAACCCGGTCGCCAACCGCTACGCCGATCCGCGCGATACGCGCCCGCTCCCGAGGTGAAAGCCGGTCGATGTCGCGTTCGATGATCCCGACCGATCGAACCGCGCGAAAGCCGTCGGCAGCCCAGGCGACGGCCCCGACGACCAGAACCATCAGGACCACAAAATAGGTGACCCTTCCAACGGTCCAGGGGCTCTGGAGGCGGGAGGGAGCCGATGGGTGCACCCGTCTCAACGAGCGGGTGGGAAGAGCGGGAAGAGTGGAAACCGGCGGGGGAAGCTCGCGTCGAGCGGGACCATGGAGACGAACAGCCATTTGGTTACTCCTTCTTCTGATTCCGGCCCAAAGCGGCGTAGTCGTGTAGGGCCCAGCCTGCGAAGCCGGGCTCGTCAGCCAGCGAGCTGTCGGTGGCAGCGACAATCGCTGCCAAGTCGTTACCATGATCCCGTGGTCGAAGGCCCAGGGAGATCCGTGCCGGTTCAGCGCCGCTGAACCATTGCCGCGCCGTACGAACGGTTTCCGCCAGCTTCTCCGCAACCTGCTCCGGAGCGCCGGGAAGCTCATAAGCCATAAAGGTCAGGCGGGGGCAAGCCTCCGCCAGCGCCTTGCCCTGTTCAGCTGATAGCTTCAATAGCTTTCTTGGCAGGTCGGCGGAGATCTCGAGCTTGCCCGTGGCCGCGGCCTTGCGCGCCACGCACAAGGCCGCAGTGAGCTCGGGAACGAACCTCAGGTTGTTCCCTCCTTTATTCTCGGCGATCTGGTGCGGCTCGATGTCGAGATGGATCGCCGAAAAACGCGACTCAGGATGCGACTCGTTGAACTTCACCACCGCGTCGATGCGCTCTCGCAGCCGATCACTCTCGGATGCCCGATACCAGGTCGCTTCTCCCATCAGCGCTTCCATCCGGATCCCCTGGGCCGTCAGCCTCTTCAACCAGTCGGGGAGCCTCTCATCGGAGAGCACCTCGGCTGGCACCGAGAGGTAGATGTCCGTAATCCCCTGCGCCTTACAGAGATCCAGCAGAGCCTGGGGCTCGCCCGCCTTCGCCAGTAGCTCGCGGGTTCGCCACACCCAGAGCCCGCGCGACCGTTTGGCCGCTCGAGGAGGAGCCGGAGCTGCGGGTGCCCGCTCCTTCTCGCGGTGCGAGTCGGCCACCCGCCCGCTTCGCCCCTGGTTAAGGTTGATCAGCGCCTCACCGGTGGGAACGGACCGCGGGTCGGTACCCTCTGCTGACAGTAGGGCGACCAGGGCTAGCTCGGCTTGACCTCGGGCCTCGACCAGCGCGACCTCGGCTTGCCGTTCCGCGACCTCGGCCGCCAGTAGCTGGGGCATGAGGGTCACGGACCCTTCCGACTTGAGCGCTACCGTACTCCTACCGGTGAGCCTCTGGCGCCCCGCATTGGCTGTCCCAAACTCCGCCTCGGCCAGCTCCACGGCACTGAGCGCGCGTTGATAGGCGCCCCAGGCCGTCGCCGCTTCGGCCGCCACCTGCTCCGCGAGCCGTTTGCGTTCGCTCGAAGCGGCCAAGGCGTCTGCCTTCGCTCGACGCCGTGAACGAGCGGCTCGCCAGACTCCGTCGACCGGCCCCCCAAGCTGGATGAAGGTATTGAATCCAACCAGCTCATCGAGAGTCCCTGTCGTGCCTCGCGTATAGCCCACTCCCACGTCG
>JBGTHI010000514.1:0-20701 GCA_041746295.1 Myxococcaceae bacterium | reverse complement strand
TCGCGACCAACCTCCTCCAGCTTCACTTGCTCCGCCGACTGCTCTTCCACGTGCATGACCTGCCTCCGCTTCGTTTTGAAAACGGAGGCAAGGTACCGGGTCGCCCCAGCTGGCTTCATGCACGCTCACCGGAAACACACGCCGCAACTTCGCCCAGGGTCATGGCCTTCGGCCCGCTGAGCTCGTAGGTTCGGAGGGTTGGAGCTTCTTTTCGGGCGATCCGATGCAAAGCGATCGGAGGACGGTTGATGGCGGTATGTGCTCCGATGGCCGACTCCTCTTGGACGAAGAGCCGGGGCAGCGGTCGATCATGTGCCCACCGTCGTTCGCTATCCCCGATTGGTTGCCCCGAGCGCAACACGGATTGCCTGCTCTAGTTCAACGTGTCTGGCCTCCGTCAACGGGCTCTCTCGTTCCGGGTGAAGCCAAGGTGGTTCCCGAACGACAGGGTCCCCAATCTGACGAGGTATAAGGTGGCAGTGCAGGTGGGGCTCAGAGTTTCCTAGCAGGGCGTAGTTCATGCGAAGGGCACCGGTTGCCCTCATTATGGCTCCGCCCGCCGCCTGCATGTCTCTTGTGAACTGCTCTGCGATCCTGCCCGGTACGGCATCGAAATGCTCGTAGTGCTGCTTCAACAAGAGGATGCAGCGCCCGGGAAAGCGGGCGTCACTGTAAATAGCGAGCCAAGAGGAGGGAAGCTCAGCGAACGGTCGCCTGAGCTCGAATCCGCACGTGCGGCAGGTTTCGTTAGGCCGCGTCACGGATCTCACCCTCGTCGTTCTTCTTAAGCTGGCGGGGAAGTATCTCACGGCAAGCGGTCCCATAAAGATCTCCTGGTAGATCCGGCTGGACCTTGCGCGCCAGACGCCGCAGGGCGGCCGGATCACGGTGTGGAGCATCGATGACCAGGGTGGAACGACCCGACAAGGGACGAATAGCCCAGCGGACGACAGGTTGCGTTCTGGGCGAACCCGGTATGTGCGGTGCATTCAGGGTGCGCACCACCCCCAGGAGCTGTCCTATGCGCATGACCCGGTTAGCGGTTCTCACCCTCGGAGTCGCGACCCTGAGCGCATGTTCTGGCGCCGTACAGGACAGGAGCGCCCTGACCGCGCTCTGCGAGGTTGGGAAGTTGGGGCAAGCCATCAACTCCACCGGGCCAGTGCCCGAGGGATGCGTCAAGATCAATGGCGGCGACTTGGCCGAGAAACCGACGCTGACTCTTGATGGGGCCACGGTGACCATCACCGACGTGCGGCTCAAGGATGACAGCGGCGGCGAGTTCATCGGGTTCACTTTCACCAGCACCGGCGCACCGGTTTCCTTTGCCGTGAAGGCGGGTGGCGAGACCTACGCGGGCACCTCCTCGCCCTGGGTTCATCCGAAGGGGACGACTGGTCCGGAGGCCAGCGCCATCTCCAACGTCACCTTCTGCCCCGCCGGTGCGGGTGGAGACGACTCCGGGGGAGGCACGCCAGGAGGCGACGACACCGGAGGCAACCCCGGCGGCATTCCGGGCAGCGACGATCCGGGCGAGCCAGTCGGTGGCCAGTGCCCGGGCGCAGGAGAGGATGGGACAGGAGGTGACGGAACCGGTGGGGACACTGGCGCTGGCGGCACGCCGGATGGCGGGATCGGCGGCGATGATGGCGCTAACGGCGATGAAACTGAAGGTGATGGGAGCGGCGGCGATGGTACCGATGGAGACCCTGGCACCGGCGGTACCCCGGACGGGGGCACCGACCCGTTCATCGGGTAGCCGCGTCTCGCCGGAGTGTTGAGCTCTTCTCCGCTGCTGATCTTGCTCCTTCTGACGAGCAGGACTTAGCAGCGGACCCTTTTTGGGGGTCGCCGCCTTCGGACAGGGTTCTCCCACTGCCTTCGCGACCGTCATCGGGCCGCTCGTTGAGGTGCTCGTTCTCTCATGGCTCCAGTGGCTGTCGCCTTGGAGCTCAAGCGGCTCTGGTTCGGATAGGGTCGGGCAGGGCGCGTGGGGCTTAGGTCCTCGTCCTCCGGTAGGAACTGGCTGGAGGGAACCAGCGTGAACCTTCGCGATACCGCGCTCGACCCTGCCTTTCCATGCGCTGTCATGCGCTGTTGAGATCGTGAAGCGAGGGAACAGGACGGTACGGACCACGAAGCGACCGAACTCAAAAGCCCAACAATCAAAAGGCCTTGCTGGCCAGACGCTGAATTTAATTGACGTTTTGCTATTGTTAGAGGTCCTGCCGGATCGGGTTCAAATCCCTTTTCCCGCTCCATAGCCCCCTGGAAACAGGGGGCTTTTTTCTCGGGCGCTGTTCGTGCGCTGTACGCGTTCCCGTCAAGCTGAGCAAGGCTGCGGGGGTAGCGTCTGCTACCCCCGGAACTGCCCTTTTCCACTCGAGCCGGCCGGCCCGGCGGACGAACTTAGAACTCCGCTCCGGAGCCAGGAGCGGCAGCGAAAAACGATGCACCTGGCTGTCACGCTGCCACGACCTCGCGCCTGTAAACGGCAGTCAGGATCCGTATCCGTTTGACGTGTGAGGTCGAGCGGCGATCGGTGTGTGTCCAGCATTAGGGTGGCTGACGCCGGGCGAAGGATCCGGCTTGGTCAGGGTCACCGAGATCAAGTTAAAGCCAGTCGAAGGGCGTGCGCGGCAGGTTGGTGCAAAGACGGGTCAAGGTTTTCTCGTGGCCGGGCAGGACCACGACTCGGAAGCCGACCACGCGCTGGCCTCCCACCTATGAGGCGGTACTAAGCGACGGAAGTGAACCTCGCGTTGGGAAGTCGAACCCCTGAATCCGCCCTGCGATTGGGCACGGAGGCCTGGACTGCACCTCCATCCTAATCCTCCGCATTTCCAAACGGTTCATAGGTCCTACAGACCAAGGACAATCGCGCCTTCAGGCGGTGCGGTGATGGGGGTCTTCGATGGCTTGAGCGGCGTCCCAGAACTCCACCGCTGCAGAGCCCTCGTCCGGTCTCACGATTGAAGGTTGTGCCGCTTGGTACGAGCTCGTCCCTGTCGACACTCGTTCGGGCACTTGAGACGGAATCGGACGCTCCCCGTAAACGAGCTGTGCTGCCAAGAAGCAGATGTGTTGCAGGATGGAAAGTTCCACGACCCGTTGTGGACTTCGTTCATCGGTGTTCGACAGCATCTCGCTATGCTCTGCGGCGGTGATGCGGTGGTCGGGCCGGCTCCAACGTGTAGCGATCCAAGGCAGCCAGCTTGGCGCTCAGGACATCAATCGGCTGAAAGTCGGTTCTACCTTTCAAGTCCACGAGCGAACCCGTGTCTCCCGTTTTTGCAATGACGTGCGCCGATCCACGCGCACCATGAACCAATTCGCCGCCCGCATGGGCAATGGCGAGCACTCGGGTGAGCTGCAGAACCGTGTCTGGATCGTTGGTCGGCACTTCGCTGAGGCTGGCCAACAAGGTATCGACATCCTCCCCGCGCCGGAGCTCCGCGAGAAAGAGGGCGAGGACCAGCGGCACCGTGGCTGACTCGCCGAGGGCCTTGACGATCTTGGAGCTGAGCTGCACGTCGGCAACGTCCAGGTGCTGCGAGCTGGCTCGCTTCGCGTAGTCGTCGAGAGTCGCCCCGAGTACATCGAGCAGGCGCGGGTTCCGTGGGCCGGCAAGGTCCATAGTCCCGAGGGCAAGCACCAGACGGCGAAGTTGGGGGAGCCGATCGTCCAGATCTTCTAGGGAGAGAGGTGAGATCTCGTGTCCACAGAAGAAGACTTGGCCGGAGTCATCGGTTGTTTTCTCTAAAGGGGCTCCGGAATATCTCAGAGGTGTAATCCGCACAGGGATGGGCTTTCCGTCCGACGTGGTTGGTCCCATCACTCCCCCTTCGAACCCCCCCGGGTCGTTGATCTGAGTAGCGATCAACGAAAGTCTCGCCCACGGATACTTGTGCTGTTACCAGGGGTCGGAGAGAGCGGTGCCGACCTTGTCTTCTCCGCCGCTGAAGGATTTCCTGAGCCCGGCGGAACACTGCTCGGGCGACCAGGGATTGGGTTTACCGAACTACCACTCATTGACGTTCCTACGAATACTAGAGATGAGACCAGCCGGTCGATCTCTCACTCCCGACGCGGCCTCCACTAACGGAAGCGCATTGCACCTGTCTAGAGGGGGAGAAGTTCTCAGAGTGTGAGAGGCGGTGCTGCAACGATTTGATTTACCTACGTCCTCTCCGGCGCGCTGTCGTTTCTCCTGCGATGACGGCGGGTTGAAGAGAAGGCCCGTGCCATGTTTCGCTCACCCACCACCGGAACCGTGGACCGCCTCTTTGGCGAGGCCAGGCTCTTGCGCGAAGTGGAGGCCACGGCGATCAAGAAGCTGGTCGAGGCCGGCTCCTCCGAAGGCGCGGTCCGGGACCGATAGGAAGAATTGGCTGCAAAACGCGAGATGCCGGGACGGCCAATGAATCGGAGGGCCGGGTGATCCCCGAGCAGACCGCCACGAATCTCGAAGAGGCCCTAGCCTGCGGCGCAGCGCATGCCCTGACGCATAAAGAGGTGGTTGAGGGGGTCGATCCGCGCCTACTACCCGAACGTCGAGCTCGTCAGCTTCTCGGGTCGGACTGGGTGCGAAGCAGGTGGAGTGCTGGAACGCCGACTAACAGGTCGTCTTCGCCCAGAAGACCTGGGAGGCGCTGTTGGAGGGCGACGCCTCCGATTTGAGCTTCAGCCCGCCGCTCGGCTATGACCGCGATCGGTTCAGAAGGTGGGACGAGGCCGAGGTTTCGAAGGAACACGATGGTGTCGGAGAGAGCTGCTCTGGGTCACGCTCACCACGCGAGGCGCCAGCGTGGAGAGCACGTTGACCGCCATGTGGCCGTCCTCTCCGGGGAGGAGCGAGCAACGCTTCTGGAGCTCGCGCGGGGACATCCCCCGCCCATCAAGCGGGTGAGCCGATACGAGGCGGCCCTGATCGAGAAGATGGGGGCTCAGAGCCCCGCCCACGCCGTGGTGCTGGGGTTGAAATGGGGCCTGTTCACGCTCGCCGACGTGGCGCGGGTGCAAGCGCAAGGTGTGCCCTTCATCAAGGGGCCCTATGCAGAGGACCTTCAGATTTTGCGAGGCACCGGGTTGCTGGCCGTACTGGTTTTGCTGGCCGCGGGCCATTCACGAGAAGCCATCGCCCGCCGCCTGGGTCTGACGGTGCACGAGGTGGCTCGAGAGGTGGGTCGCGCACGTGAACTCTTCGCCACCGGGGACGAGACCGAGACGGTTCTTCGCGCGCTGGTCTTCCGTCTCATCAGCCTGAAGGGAGTGTGGTCCCTCGCCGATCCGATGAAGAGCCCGCGGTTCTGCATCGTAGGGCCTAAGCAAGACGAGTTCGTCGGGGCCGCCCCGGCCCGCGTCGCATCGCCGCCCAGCCCCGTCTCTCCCCACGCCATTGCCGAGGCTCGAGCACGGATCCAAACCCGGATAGAGGAGCTCATTCGCCGGGTTCCAATTCAGGACGGCGTGTCCCTGCCGCCGGAGAGGTGTCGAGAGCGCGCCCTCAAGTTCCTTGCTCTGCTCCTCTCACAGGGAATGGACGCCGAGGCCAAGGTTAGAAACACTTCACTGATACTCAAGGTTCTACGAGGCGATCTCGAGAGCTTCCCTCAGAGGGAAGCCCTCAATCTGGCGGCCGTTCTGTGGCGTGATGCGGATGGGGGGCACAAGAACCAAGTCAAGGAGCTGAAGCTTCAACTCGCGATTCACCTCGTCTATCACGTATTCGAAACCCGCTATCTGATCTTGGCGGATTCCGCCTGGAGGCGCGGTGAGCTGATCCAGGGCGGAGACGGAGGAACGCCTGCCGAAGGCCTTCCAGCCCTCAGGCTTCGCCGCTGGATGAGGGAACGTGAGAACTGGGACCCCGCCCTCATCGCCTATGTGGAACGCACGATTGTTGGAGGCAGTTGGACACCTCCGGCCGAAAAACTGCGCAACGCGCGGTGCTCCCTGATGGACGCGGCGCTCGAAAGGCTCCGCCAATCGAGCATCCCCAGCAGGCAGCTGGGCAGGTGGAGAGACTTCGGGTTCTACCTGCTCGACAGCGCTGGGCGCCTCGCAGCCCTGGAGACGTCACCGCAGTCTTCACCTCTTCCCCAGGAAGCATGGAGACTGGTTGAAAAGGCCTGGGAGCTGCACCGCGCCCTGCGACCGAAGCCAGAGCACTACTCGAGGCCCGAATTCACCCTTCGAGATCGCCGCATCCTGATGAATATTATTCGCGACCGCTCCCCTGCGGAGATCGCCGCCCGACTGGGGGTCAGCGAAGCCTCCATCCACGCCCAGGAAGCGGAGCTGATCCAGAGGTTGTCCGCTATAAACCGGGAGGACGCCGCCATCGCCGCCCTTCGGCGTGGGGTGCTCAGCCAAACCGAGCTGGCCCGCGCCCTCGAAGGAAGCGTCGCCTCGGACCCCAACGAACTCTATCGGATTATCCTCAACGACAATGAACGCCAGATTCTGCTCTGGACGGCGCAAGGTGCAACCGACGCGGAGATAGCGGCATGGCTCGGAATCACGACGGAGTACCTGAGAAAAGTTTGGGTCCTCATTCGCTCCAAGCTGGTCGCCCGCAGTCGGCCACACGCCTTGGCACTCGCGCGCCTTCGTGGCGTGTTGCCGATCGAGAACCCGCCCCGCGCCTCCGATTCGGCCACAACACCGGTGGCCAGGATGTCCCCTACCCAGGAGAAGGTTTTGATCCTCCTGGTTCGTGGGTTGAACTGGGTGGAGATAGGGCAAGAATTCGGTAGAGAGGGATCGACGATCTCCCGCTGGATGAGTCGCCTTCTCGACACGCTCGGAGCGACCACTCCAGCTCACGCCCTCACCATCGCCCTCGAGGGCGGGCTCCTGGCCTGGGATGCGGTCCTGGAGGAACTCGGGAAGGCCGCCGAGGAGGACGTGCAAACCATCTACGCTAAAATGTTGACCACTCGGGATCGCGACGTCCTGAGGTCCCTCGCATCCCAAGAGGACGAGACCGCCGCTGAGGGACGCCTGGGAACAGACGAACACCTCTTCAACCAAAACGCGTTGGCGCTCCAATCCAAGCTGGGGGCCCGCAACCGGGCTCACGCGGTAGCAAGCGCGATGCATTATGGCTTCACCTCGCAAGACCTGCCGAACCTTTGGCCTGATCATGACAACCTGCAACCGCAGCGGATGATCGATCCTCTTGATCGCCCGGTGCTTGCAGCGGCGGCGCTCGGACGGACGAATCAGGAGATATCGAATGATGTTTCATCGAGCGTAGGTGGAGTCAACAGGATCAAAGATCGGATCCTGCGCGCCCGCGATCGATGGCAGGCCTTGTCTCGTGCTGAGCTCTTCATCCGGAGCTTGATGTATGACCTGGAGTTTGCAGACGAGGTGAGCTCGGCACTGAACGACAAAATCGATTCCGATGTCGAAGCCCTTTACCGTAGGCTCATCGATAAGAAGAGCCGAGACCTTCTCGTGAAATCCGCCAACGGGCTCAGCTCCTCCGAGATCGCGGCGGAGTGGAGAGAGTCGAAGAGTGCAGTCACGGAAAACATCTCCAACCTGGTCTCGAGGCTCGGCGCGTCGACCCCAGCGCACGCTGTAGTACTGGCAGCCTATAACGGGTGGGTACCTCTAGATCAGCTCGATCCGAATCCCGAGGCCGCCCCGTCGGCGGAAGATCTTTCGGACGCCGATCGGCGGCTCTTGCATCTGATCATGCTCGGCGCTGAAGAGGAGACGATCACCTCGGAGCTTGAGGTGAGCTGGAGAGGGGTCAAAAACCGCATCAGCAGGCTCAAGCGGAAGCTCGGGGCTCGCACCCGTACCCAACTCGTGGCGGTCGCTTTCGCGAGAGGGCTGTTGACTCCCGAGTACCTAGGATTGAAGTCGTTAGCCGCCTCCGTCCCGGACGTCCCATCCACCTTCAAGCGGCTCCTTTTCTCAACCGATCTTCAGATTTTATTGCTGGCTGCCTTGGAATGGAACCTCCAGGAAATCGCCGAAGCGTTCGGAATCAGCAACACCATGGTCAATCGCAAGCTGATCGAAATCCGTTTCCGACTTGGAGCGAGCCGCAACATCGAGGCGCTCCTGATCGCGTCGCGGCATGGGCTGCTCTCCCCTCCTGTGATGGCCGGCATAGCGCCTCTGCTTGAGTCACGCTGGCGCTTTGAATTCGCGGCCTGAGCGGTCGCGATCCCATCCGGGGGCCGAGATCGATCAGACGCCGTTCGAAGGCGAGCCCAAGGAACGACATGAAGGACGACCGGCCGCTGATCGCTCTGGACCGCGAGCGGGTGTTGCACTGAAACGGGCTCGAGGGGCGCCGGAGGGGCAGCGGCGAGTGGATAACCCGCGCTCCAATTCCCCTCGAGATCGTTGTGACCGCCATTGAAACACCGCGTTTTTTCGGGTCGCCTCTCTGCTGCCTACAGAACGTCGAGGTCGGTTTGTCACCCAGACGTGGTCAATGGTAGGTTGCCATTGTGTAAGATTTTGAGGGTAACTGTATTCAAAGCACCCCCAGGCAAAGACGAAAAAGGACGGTAAGAATATGAAAGCACTGCACGTGGTTGCCGCACTGACTGTTGTAGCCTTGGGTGGCTGTGGACCTGGCGAGATCGATTCATCCGACCTCGAGTCGATCGAGTTGGAGGAGCAGGGACTGTCTTCTTCCCCTGCCTACGGGACATTTCGGTACGAAGGCTCCTACCCAGAACGCACCCCGTGTAAATTCTACCTGCCACCCGTTCCCGGGGGAGCAACTCGTTCGGCGTACCTCGCGGGTTGGGGTTACATCACATTGAAGTACTTCTACAGCGATGGTTGCGGGTCCTTCGCCCGGATCGAGAATGCGCCCACGGGCAGGTGTGCGGCGGTTCTAGACCGCTCCACCGACGGCGGACGGACCCACGTCAACGTCTCCGAGCCTGTGGACCCAGGCATTAACTTCGCCTACACGAAAATGGGCAACAACTTGAATGGCAGGGTGTCTCGCGCCGCATTGGTGTGCCGTCCTAACGTGGTCCTCGCCCGGACGAACTGGTACTGATCGACGGCGAGTGGAGCGGCAGCATCAACCTTTCCCAGCGGACCCCGGAGCCATTCACCCGGGGGGCCGTGCGCGAGGTCCGGGGGCTCTCCGAGCGGGTGGCGATGGCCCTGGCCCACCCTCAGCCAATCGCCCGGAGCGCTTCAGACCTGTTGATCCCGCCTTCGCGAAGGACACTCTCTAGAGCGCTCACTTTCCCGGACGGCCTTCCGGGACGCGATTCGAGGCTGGGGCAGGCACCGCTTTCGGCAGCGCGGGCGCCAGGGGCATCACCTCCGGCACGCGGGCTTGCGCGATCCGGACCGACAGGATCCCGTCCAAGCTCGAGCTGCGTGGGAGGCTCCTTTGAGCGGCGTAGGACGGGTGGCGAAACGGGTAAGCCCAGATGCATCGGCCTGCTCGCGCCGGAGAGGTCCTTGAGCTCACGTATCCGTTCGAGCAACACCACAGGGAGAGTTTTCACTCCGTGGGCTTTACTGGAGATGGGGGCGGGGGCCAAGGAAACCCGGTGGGGTCGAGACCCGGTCTCGCGGCGCAAGAGCCAGCGCACCCTTCTGGACGCTTCCAAGACCCTTAGAACCTGGGGGAAGCAACTCAGGCGATTTCGAGTGAGACAACCCCCGGTACGGATCGAAACGAGGGTGGACCTCCGCGACGCAGCGGTGAATGGTGTGCGGTCATGAGGTTAGGTGCAAAGGTTGGGCATCGAGTGCCTGAGCCTCAAAGATCCGCAGGGTCGTACTATGAGCGCAGACACGGGAAATCATGCCCGCTTGCTTCCTCAGTCGGTTCAATACCCTGGCTCCACGATCAGCTTGGAGTGCCCATCCCGTTGCACCCTCTGGTGCTACGGAGTCTTGTACGGGCGCACACCAAAGCCATCGTCCGCGCTCTTCCCCAGGCGCCTCAACGACTCACTGTAGAGGGGGCCGGCTGTCTCCAAGGGGGGGTATATCGGCTCGCCACTCCACCCAGTGTCGGGTTTGTTCGCTCGATGCCTCGTTTTCGAGATGGCCAATCGGAACTGGGCCTCTTAAGAGTAGGGGATCAATGGCTCGTCCTCATGGGCAGGGCCGATGAAGCCACTCTTAGCTTTCCAGATGCTCTAAAATTTTTAGATCTCGATCTCGATCTTCACAGTCACCCGGGCACCGATGCAGAGGCGTTCGTCCCGAGCGACCTGGATCTTCATCAACTGCTCACGGACACCCCTTCCAACGGGCACATGTTTATCAGCACCGAACCCGGGTTGATGGTGTTCGGTGGCCATAACAGACTGACCGCGCCGCCCGAAGGCTCGTTTCCGAGAAGATTGTTTGGAGAATTGTTTAGAGACTACGTCCACCGCGAGCGAGGACTGACACCTGAAGCCTTCGAGAGGCTTGGGGGATGGACCGTGCGGCGCAACTTTTTCGAAGACCGTTATGGCCTTCAGACCATGGGTTGGGCTGATGAAGCTCAGGTCCGCAGATGGCTTGAACTGTAAAGGATTCCTGCTGCTATTCGAGATCGCGCGGTCTGGTTGCAAGGTTACTGATAAGACCCATCTGCTCGACTTTAGTTCTTACCCCTGAACGTTTCGCTCTCACGCAACTCGACGGGTCTCGTAGCGGTCGAGGAGTTGACGAGCGAGAGGAACCTCCTCCGCCAATGACTCTCGGTTGAGCGTGAGCGCGTAGGCCGAGAGATGCTCCGGCTCCAGCCCAACTGCGCGGCGCGCGTCTCGCGCCGCGCCCTCGAGCGTCTGTCCCTGAACGCCGTAGATAAAGTCCATCGAGAGGTTGTCGAATCCCGCCGCGCGCGCCGATCGAAAGGCCGTCTCGGCTGCGTTGCCGTCATGGGCGCGTCCTAGGGCGCGTCTGCTCGTTGGCGAGGGCCTCCTCGAACCGATAGGAAGAATTGGCTGCAAAACGGGAGGCGTAAACTGGCAGCCAGGTGAGAGGGAGTCGAATAGCTGGCGCGGCCGAGCTCATCTGGGAGGCGAGATGTGCTCCGAGCCGTCAGCCAGAAACACGGTTGGCTTCTTGCCGTACCCTCGCAGACGGGTCGGTGTTGGATACCCTAGCTCACGGCTTCGAGCAGATGGGGATGAGAAACCTGGCGTGCATCGCTGCACATGCGGCCCTGCTGGTGGACCACTCGAAAGGAGCGGATTCTGCCGAGGCCTTCGGAACCCTGCAAAGGATGATGGATACCCCTCAGTTGGATCTCTCTCCATATCCCGAGCTGGTTGCATTCTGTGGCCGTCTGTTCGCTCCTCCCCAGCTTCCCGTGGTTGAGCGAGACAGTGAGCGAAAGCCGGTGGATCTCAACGATTCCATGGATTTAAACAATTGGAGCTATGAGGTTTTCGATCGCGTGCGGCAGAATGCTGAAGGTCGTCCATTCAAGGAAGGAGAGCTGGCGCTGCTGCAGCTGGCCGCGACCGGAGCAGGTCGAGCGGTCAATCTCGACCGGTTCAACAATGCGACAGTGCTGGACACCCTGGCCACCATTCTGATCCATCTGGGTGAAGTGGGAGTAGCTGATCAGGCGATCGCCCTTGGCAACCAGATCGATGCGCCGAGCATGGCCGAATCTAGCGGTTTCCGAGAGCAGGCTTCGGAAGCCGTGACACGCACTCGACAAGTAAGGCGACCTCAGGAGAGAAGGCAGATCAGCGGCACTCCTTAGCCCAGCGAATCGACCTCCCCGTTCTTCTTTCGATGGAAGGCAATCGAGTGAATGCGGGAGACCCTGAATCCGCTCCTGGTACCTGGCGTTCGCAAGCAATCCGTGGGGAGGCGGTCGTCCAGCGTCACCAGCTCATGCAGGACGCCGCGCAGACCGCTCAGGGCCTCGCACTACTTCCCTCGGGAACGACCTGATCAGTCCGCGCACTGCGAGCCTTCTCGCTCTCGCGGGCTTTATCGTCGGCCACGTGCTGATGGTTGTGCTTCATCCCAAAACCCTTCCCCCCATGGTGACTGGAGGTGAGAGCCGTGTCCGACCGCAAGACTTGGACTAGGCGCCAGCTCCTCGCGGGCTTCAGCGTTGAAGACCAGGGCTATGAATGGTACGCGGGCACGTGAAGCCAGCCCGGAATCTTCCTGCCGCTGGGCCAAACCGTATAGCTGGCCAGTCGGCTCACCGCCGTACGACCGTGACGATCCCGGTCGCCGCTTCCCAGCGGATGTAGCCGCCTTGGAAGTCGCTTTGGCGGCCGCCCGGGATAGCGAGCTCGTCGGTGACGGGATAGCCGAGGAAGCTCCGCTCGTAGCCCAGTGCCGCCCATTTGTCGCGGATGGCGCCGTGGACTTCATGGGCTCCAGTGGCAACGGTGAAGTAGATGGAGCCGGTCTGAAAGTGGTTGAAGCGGCCGATTCCATCCGGCGTTCCGATTTCGTCGGTGATCGGGTAGCCGACGACGCTCAGTTCGTAGCCCATGGCCGTCCACTTATCGAGAATAGCGCCGTGGACTTCGTGTGCACCGGTGGCGGGGGTCCAGTAGATCATGCCGCGCTGAAAGCGGTTGAAGCGGCCGATCCCGTCCGGGGTCCTTAGCTGATCGGTGATTGGGTATCCGATCGGACTCTGCTCCCATCCCAACGCTGCCCACCTAGAGCGGATCGGCCCGTGGACTTCATGAGCTCCGGTGGCTGGGGTGAAGTAGAGGGAACCTCCTTGGAAGTCGTTGAAACGCCCCACACCGTCTGGCAGCCGCTGCTCGTCGCTGAGGCACTGGCCCAGGAAAGAGCCTGAGCCGCCGAGCGAGTTGTACTTGGAGAGGAGCTCGTTCTGGACGATGCAGTTCCGGACTTGGAACGAGCCGGTTATTGCGTTGGCGAGCGGATTGCCGCTGGAGTCGGTGGCGCTGGTTGCGATCCTCCACGTCACCGTCGATCTGAATGGGGCCGACCTCGATGGGGTGAAGGTGAGCTGATTGCTGCCGGCGTTCCATTGGAACGAGCCGGAGTAGCCGGAAGGAGTGGTGATTGAGAAGGCCGACTGTGTCGTCCCCAGCGCCATGGGCTCGGAGAAGACGATGGTAATAGGCTCACGGAGGGCTCGCCCGGTTGCGTTGTTGCCGGGTGCGGCGCTGGCCACGGAAGGCGGCGAGGTGTCCGCTCCTGGCGCGGTCCTAAAGGAGAAGGTGAAGGGAGTGTTGAGCGGGTTGCTCGCGCTGTCGGTCGCCCCGGTGCCGATAGTCACCTGATAGTTGGTATTTCCGGTGAGCGGCGCCGACGGCTTGCAAGTTAGCAACTTCTCCTGATCGAAGCTGAAGGCGCAGGCGATCGGTGGCTGGGAGGAGAATGCTCCTTGGGCAGCGGCCGTCCTCATCGGCTCGGAGAAGAGAATCGAGAGCGAGGCCGTGAGAGAGACACCCTGGGCACCTCCGCTGGGGCTGCTCACCTGCACGGTCGGCGCTGTGGTGTCCGGGATGGTGCTGGTGGTGAACGAATGGGTTAGGTTGCCGGTGAGGTCGACGCCCTCTAAATCCTTGCCCGCGACTGTCGCCGTGTAGAGGGCTCCCTGAGCGAAGCCTGCGGGGTTGGCGAGGGTCAGCACCTGGTTGCCCAGGGACCACACCTCCTCGTCCAGAGGCACGTCTGGGGAGAGGGTGACCCGAACCGAGGAGGTGTCCATCGGCTTGGAGAACCGGAAGGACAGCGACGCGTTCAGCCCCACCTGCGAGGCTCCTGCCGGGGGTGAGACACTGATGAGCTGAGGGGGAGCCTCGGCGAGGTCGACCGATGTGGCGAAAGAAAATGCGCTGCTGGCAGGGAGCACTACGCCACTGACGCTTTTCCCGGCGATCTGCACCTCATAGGATGTGGCGGCTGCCATCGGGGACGTCGGTCTGATCAGGACCATCAGCCCACCGTCGGTCCAGGCGGGGACGTCAAACAGGTGCGGAGGGCTGAGCGTAAGGGTGACAGATGCGGTGTCCATCGGCTCCGAGAACTCGAGGAAGAAAGACCGCGCCGGAGGGACGTCCTTCTCTCCGTTCTTGGGACTGGTCGACACCAGTCCGGGTGCTCCACTCAGCGAGTCCCCCGGCGAAAGGGAGCTCACGCCGCATCCGAGGAAACTCAGAGTTCCGAAGAGAGCGAAGCAGAGAAGTCGAGTCGATTCCCAATTTCTCATAACTACACTATAGCAGATGTCGCTACAGGAGAGCGTTGGTCGGTAAACGATGAATAACTTTAAATAAAATGGCCGAAAGATGAGACCGGCCAAGGTCTTTGGCGTCCGCACCTCTGTTCCAGTTGTTCTGCTGCCGGCGGCGGTCGTCATCTTCGCGCTGCCGGCGGATGGCGTCCTGTTGCTGCCGGGCCGCGTCTTCCTGTTGGCGCCGCATCTCGTCCTGTCGGCGGCTGTCCTCCATTTGCTGGCGTCTCAGATCCCCCTGCCGCCGCTCATCCTCCAACCTCCGGCGATCCTGCTCGGCATCGCGCCGCCGCTGATCCTCTGCCCTGCGGCGGTCGTCGTCCTCGCGATCGGAGGTTTCTCGTCGAGCTCGGGAACCTCCCGCGTTCGTGGTGCTGGAGTCTTCGGAGTCCGGTGCCCGCGGGCCACGGCTCGCGGGAGGCGCGGAATGGCGCGGCCCATACGGCAGAGAGACTCTTCGAGGAGGTTGAATCATCACTTCTTCCTGCGAAGAACGTAGGCCAGACCTCCCATAGCTCAGTTTGGTGCTGCCCCCGGCCATCGGCATGGACCTCGGCAGAGGCTCGGCCACTGAATGCGGCGCTTTACCTCCGCGCCGAAATGTAGGCGGATGTCGGTTTTTGGCGGGCGAGGGGGAGATGCTTTACTACCCCGGTGCGACTCCCTTCCCCGGCGGCGCTGGCGCTCTCAGGACTGCTCTTGGGACTTGTCTCACCTGCGCGCGCCGAGCTCCTTGCCGACGACTTCGAGAGCGGCACCCTGCTCAAGGCGGAGCTGCCCCCCGGCCGGTGGGACAATACGCGGACCGCGACCACCACCTGTCCCTCCTGCACCATCGCGGTGAAGGGCTCGGCGGCGCGGCGGGGCGGCTTCGGGCTGGAGGTGGTGGACAACGACACGGCCGCCGGATCCGGAGGGGGGAGGCAGACCTTTTTAGTGGTGGGTAACGCCCCGACGCTCTACGGCCGCTTCTGGTTCCGGGTGACCGACACCAATGGCGCGGGCGAGGTGGTGGTTGCCCAGGTCCGGGATCTCACCTCGAAGGCGCTGTTGAGCTACCGGCTTCAGTTCAACACCAACCAGGTTGAGATCGGCGGGTTCAACGGGGTGGGCGCCTACGTAAGGCGACAGGCGCCGTTCACCTTCGCCGTCAACGAGTGGCATCTGCTCGAATTCCAGATCAAGGACGTGGGTACGGCCAACGGCCTTCTCCGAAGTTGGATCGATGGACAGCTCCGCGCGGAGCTGTTGAACGTCGACTACTCCGGCGTCACCAACAACGAGGTGACACTGGGGGAGCCCTTTGCCGACGACCGGCTTTTTCTCGGCACCCTGGTCTTTGACGACTACCGGCTCAACAGCGCGCCCATGGCGAGCCGCTTGGCCATCGCGCCTCGGCCTGAGCCGGCCAGCGCGGGAGACTGCGTCGACCTCTCCGCAGGGCTGCAGAGCTCGGTGGATGGCAGCGGAGCATTGGCTCCCTATGCGGTGACGGCGGCGCTGAGCGTCGGCGAGAGTGGCAGCTTCTTCTCCGATGCCACCTGCAGCACGCCCACCACCACCGTCACCATCCCGGCTGGAGCTCAAAGCTCGGTGGTCTATTTCCGGCCCGCCGCCGCCGGGACCAGCACTCTGTCGCTGGCCCATCCCGACTTCCTGGACGGAAGTGCCATTCTGCTGGTGGGCGCGCCGGGATCCAATCCGGGGCAGATAGCCGGTGCGAGAGATGGCGCGCTGAGCGACTGCCCTACCTCCAATCCGGTTTGCGCGGATGGACCGCTCCAGGTGGGTAGCTCTTGTGGGGCGGCGCCGGAGAGCGGCAATGGGACCGCCGGGTGGAGCGTTGCGCTGGCCGCGCTCCTGGCTGCCCTCCCGCGGCGCCGAAGGCGACGCTAGTGGTCACGCCCCAACAACTGCGTGAGGCGACGCGAGAGCCGCTTGAAAGGGCCGGTGCGCCCTCCATTGGCGAGCGTGATCTCCTTGGAGTGCGCGAGGTCGCGTTCCCAACTCCGGGCGAGGGCCTCGTTCAGCGCGCGGTCCGACACCAGCAGTGAGCCCTCTCCCAAGCGGGTGAGTGACAGGCTGTCCAGGTTGGTGGATCCGACCATCGTTAGCCAGTCGTCCACCAGCATGGTCTTGGCGTGCATCATGCTAGGTTGGTATTCCCAGATGTGCACTCCGGCATTGAGGAGGCGCTCGTAGGTTGAACGCTGAGAGGCGCGGATGACCGGCACGTCGTGGACCGGTCCGGGAGCCAGGACCCGGATCTCCACCCCTTGCCGCCGTTTCTCCTCCAGCTGTTCGAGGATCGCATTGGGAGGGGTGAAGTAGGCGTTGGCGATCCAGAGGCGCCGGGTGGCGGAGGCGATCACCAGCCGGCACATCCGCTCGGCATCGGAAATGCCCAAGGCGCCCTGGGAGCTGACAAAAGCGGCATGCGCTGTGCCGGCGGCGGGCGGACCGCGCGGGAACTCGACGTCCGGCAGCAGCGCGCCTCCCGACTCCTGCCAGGCGCGGGCGAAGGAGAACTGAAGGTCGGTGACGCAGGAGCCCTCCACGCGGACGTTGCTGTCCCGCCAGTTCTCGCGCTCGAGCCCGTCGCCTTCCCAGGCTTTCCAGATACCGAAGCCGCCGGTGATGCCAACGCGGCCGTCGATCACCACCAGTTTTTGATGCTCGCGTTCGAGCAGACGCCGCCGGATACGACCCGAGAGCAGGTGGTAGTAGTGGACCTCGCAGCCTGCATCACAGAGCCGCTTCTCGACCCCCTGATCGAAGTCGTGAGGTCCGAAAATCTCCTCGCTCCCCACCGGGTCCACCACGATCCGGACCTTCACTCCGGCGCGAGCGCGCTCGATCAGCGCCTCCACCAGACGATCGCTGGCCGCGCATGGGCGCCAGATGTAGATCAGGATGTGGACGCTCCGCTGTGCGCGAGAGACCTCGTCCACCAGCACATCGAACACCCGGCCGTTCTCCACCAACTCCACGCGATGGCCCGGCTCGAGCTCCGAACCGACCGATTGCCGTAGGGCGTAGGAGAACCCCTCTGGGCCGGGCGGCAGCCGGAAGGGACCCTTCATCGTGTGCTGGGCCAGGAGTCGCCGCCCCGCGAAGCCATGCGCGCCGGGTTGAGGCGCCAACGTCTCGGTGTCTTGTTCCATGCCCCAAGATGGGGTCGTTCTCCCGGAGGTGCATGGGGCGATCTCCTGGAAAAGAGTCAATTCTTTCGCGGGAGCAGGAGGTGCGGGCGATGGGGCTGTTCGACATCATCCTTTGCCGAAACGTCCTCATCTACTTCAACGAGCAGACCGCGGCGCAGGTGGTGAGCGCCCTCACGGAACGCTCCGCGTTGATCTACGGAATGCCGCGCGCGGTGAAGGAGGCCGGCCTCTCGTCGGGTGAAGCGGGGCTGGAAGCGATGCCGGCGGAGATTCTGAAGTGGAGCTTCGGCGCCCCGCCGGTATCGCCCTAGAGGACCGGCGGGTCCTGCTCACGCTCAAAGTGGCGGGGCTCGGCGAGCGCATCGAGGAACGGCTCACCATCGCCCGACAGACCGCCCAACAGCGCCGGGTCCACGGCCCCGGACGGGAGCTACAGCGGAACGCCGGCCGCCTTGAGCAACGCATTGTCGTCGCCCGCACCCAGGAAGCCGAGGGGCTTGCAGTGCCGGTACTGCTCCCGCACGAAATCGAGCGCCGAGGCTGTCCTGGCCAAGCTGGCCGCCGCTGCGCCGCCGGGGAGGAGCACGGCATCAAAGAGCACCGATGGCATCGACTCGATCGCCGCCTCGGCGTGGAGAGGCTGACCATCCGAGGTCTTCACCTGTCCCAACCGGGGGCCGACGAAGCGGGGCACGGCACCGGCAGCAGCGATCGCCGCCTGAAGCTGCAGCAATGGGGCACCGGGAGCGCCATCGGCCACCAGGATCGCGACTTTTCTGCCCTTGGGGTTTCCGTCGCCCGGCCGCGCGAGCAGCGACAGCGCCTTGGAGCGCTCCACCTCCGGCTCGACCTCCAAGTTGCTGGCAAAGGGCATCGGCTTGGGAACCGGAAACCCAAGTCCCTGCGCGACGCCCTTTGCCAGCGGCTCGTCGACGTTGGCCAGCATCGAGACGACCCGCTCCCGGATCGCTTGAGTCTGCACCCGCGACAGCTCGAACCGGAAGGCGCGGATGATGTGGTTCTGCTCCGCCGCGCTCTGGCTCCGGTAAAAGAGGGTTGCCTGCGTATAGTGATCCGCGAACTTCTCCGGCTTGCCACGGATCTTGTCCTCGAAAACGGGGGCCGGGAAGGAGCGGAATCCGCCCTTCATGCCGGCCTGGAACGGGCAGCCACCCGCGAGGGAGTTGGGCTCGTAGTTGACCCGGCCGCGGTTGATGGTCTGGCGGTGGAAGCCGTCGCGCTGGTTGTTATGCACCTGGGCCACCGAGCCGTTGATGGGGATCTCGTGAAAGTTGGCCCCCCCCAGCCGGGTGATCTGCGTATCTACGTAGGAGTGGTGCCGCCCGGCGAGCAGCGGGTCGTTGCTGAAGTCGATCCCGGGCACTACGTGCGCGGTGCAGAAGGCCACTTGCTCGGTCTCAGCGAAGAAGTTGTCCGGATTCCGATTGAGCACCAGCTTGCCCACCGTCTTCACCTGAACCAGCTCCTCGGGGATGATCTTGGTGGCGTCCAGGACGTCGAAGCTGAACTTCTCCGCCTGTTCCTCGGTGAAGATTTGCACTCCCAGCTCGTACTCCGGAAAGGCGCCGGCCTCGATCGACTCCCAGAGGTCACGCCGGTGAAAGTCGGGATCGGCTCCGGAGATCTTCACCGCTTCGTCCCAAACCAGCGAGTGGGTTCCCAGCACCGGGTTCCAGTGAAACTTCACGAAGACCGACTCCCCCTTCTTGTTGACGAAGCGGAAGGTGTGAACTCCAAAACCCTGCATGGTCCGATAGCTGCGTGGAATCGCCCGGTCCGACATCTGCCACATCAGCATGTGGGTCGACTCCGGCATCAGCGAGACGAAGTCCCAGAAGGTATCGTGTGCGCTGGAGGCCTGCGGCATCGCGAAGTGCGGCTCCGGCTTCACCGCGTGCACCAGGTCGGGGAATTTCATCGCGTCCTGAATGAAGAAGACCGGGATATTGTTGCCGACTAGGTCCCAGTTTCCCTCCTCGGTGTAGAACTTCACCGCGAAGCCCCGAACATCGCGAGCGGTGTCGGTGGAGCCTCGCTCCCCAGCCACGGTGGAGAAGCGGACGAAGACCGGGGTGCGCTTGCCGATATCGGCAAAAGGCACGGCCATGGTGTAGCGGGTCAGCGCATTGGTGCACTCGAAATAGCCGTGGGCTGCGGAACCGCGAGCGTGGACCACGCGCTCGGGGATCCGCTCGTGGTCGAAGTGGGTAATCTTCTCGCGGAGGATGAAATCCTCCAGCAAGGTCGGCCCTCGCAACCCCGCCTTGAGACTGTTCTGATTGTCGGCGACGGTGACGCCCTGGCTGGTGGTAAGCGCCCGGCCGGTCGAATCGGCGCGGACGCGGTCGAGCGGCTCGTTGTTGCGGTTCTGGCTCAGCTGAGGTTTGCCGATGCCGACCTTGTCCGACCGCGCGCCTTCCATCACCGTGCTGGCGGTGACGAAGGGGGAGGGGGGCGGGACCGCCTGCCCCTTCGCCGGCTCCTCTCCATGCTCCGACTCCTTGGCGGCGTTGAAGCGCATCGCCGCGGCCACCAGCTCGGTGCCCCCCTGCTTGGCGTCGAGAGCCGCTGCGCCGGGCGCTGCGGGGACCGGTCGCGGTGGCTGTGGAGGGAGAGTGGACGGGGCGGCGATGGTGCTCAAGGTGGTGCCGAGGCGAGGGTGGGCGCCCCCTTTCTTCGGGGCGGGACGGGAGGGGTTCTTGGGGGGCATGGGCTGTCGACTCCTCGAGCGCGTGAGGCGTTGAGCGCGGAAGGTGGCGATGGCCTGTTTGGATGGCCAGTGCTCCACTGCGGATAGAGTGGAGAAAATGAGCGCATTCGCGGCAGCATGGGTCTGGGCGGCGGTGGCCTTGGCGGCTGGGTCGATGCCCACGCCTACCCCGAGGCCCGTGGAGCGCTTTCTCCCGCGCTTTGAGCGATTCGGAATCTTCACCGCGGAGCAGTTGGCGCGGTCTCTGAGCGCGAGCTGGCCGGACGGTGCCGGGTCCGCCTCGGCGCCCGAGATCTCGCGACCTCACGCGTGGATGCTCTCGGCCATGCAGGACGATCCGGGCCAGCTCGGGGTCTGGACCGAGATGGTCAAGCGAGCCCCGGCCGATCTGGAGGCGATCTATGAGGCGGTTCGCGCCGCCCACTCCCTCCACCGATTCGCCGCCGCCGAAACGTTGCTTCAGGCGAGCGAGGGAAAAGCGCTGGCGCTGCGCGACGACCGGGGAGGCCTCTGGACCTCCAGCGACCTAGACTATCTGCGCTGCTTGGTGATCCGCGATCATCGCTCCGCGAAGGAGGCACTGCCGATCTGCCTGCGGGCGGCGGCGGCACC
>JBGTHI010000513.1:0-4515 GCA_041746295.1 Myxococcaceae bacterium | reverse complement strand
AAGCACGAATCACTTCACCTCCGCACTCAAGCCCCTCCTCGAACAGTCATGACGGAAGCCGACCTCCGACGGAAACTGGCCGCCATCGAGGCTCTGATATCGGGCAGCACCACCGTAGGTGAGCGCATCGCCGCTGAGGCTGCCCAAAAGCGACTCGAGGAGCGGCTTCAGGGGCCAGTCACTCCGACCTGTGAAGATCATCACTTCACAATCCATGATGTCTGGGCTCGCAAGCTCTTCATGGCGTTGGCAGCCAAGATGGACATGCACGCCTTTCGCTACCGCGGCCAGCGGCGAACCACGCTCGTCGTTCATGGGCCCAAGACTAAGGTAATGGATCTCCTGTGGACCCAGTTCTTGGAGGCGGAGCAGACGCTCCGGACCTATCTTGACGAAGTCACCAGTCGCGTCATCCATGAGGTCCTCGGGGGCTCGGATAGCGACGCCACTGAGCGTCCAGTGCCTCAGCAACTTCCTGGGGCGGGGCTGTAAGATCATGACGCGCCCGACTGAAGCGCGCCTTCGACGAGCGCCAGTGTCGCCCGGGAGCCGTAGCGCATAGCCATCTCACGGAGACGATCGCGGTCGAACTTGCCCTTTGCGAGCGCATAGCCGAGCAGCCGCGCGACCTCGGTGGGTGACGCGGCAGCTTGGTCTGCGTGTTCGAGTAGGTCGACGACGAACCACTCCGCGGGCGGCGCGGTCTCAGGAAACGCCACACGCCGAAGTAGGAAGCGACGGTTGCCGAAGGTGAACGTGCCCGAGCGCTTCGTGTTGTAAACGAGGAACGAGGGGCACCGCGAACATCGCCGTTGTGCCGAGGCCAAGCGCGTTCCAACGCTCGGGACCAGAAAAAACGTACGACCCGCCGTCCAGGAATCCGCGCATAATCTCCTCGTCGCGCGGCGGCACGGGGCCGAAGCGACTCTGCGCTTGGTGCGCAAACAGGCCGTGAGCCAAGGGCACGAGCTCACCTTCGCGAACAAGGCGCCTGGCCAGTCTGGGTGCGTTGGCGCTCCATGCCGCGAGATCGCGTGTGCGGTACACCCGGCCGGGCTCCAGTTTGGGCCGAGCTGGCTTCATCTGCATGAATCCTCCCGAAGAAAAGATACCACGACCTAGACCCGAGCGCCTCAGTCAAGTTGTTGAAATCACTACAAATTAGCAGCTGACATTGCCCTTTCTTCCTCGACATAATAGATTTTTCCTCGGAAATATCTCTCATGCGCCGCCTCGAACTTCCATTGGAACCTGGCCGGGTCTACCGGCCCAAAGACTTCGCTGACCAGGCGAAGAACCCCACCGTGGTGCTGGAGAGGCTTGTCTCTGAAGGACGGCTCGAGCGCCTCGCTTTTGGCCTCTACCACTGCCCCCGCAGTGGGAGGTTTGGCCCACGTCCCCCCGACGATGAGGCGCTTCTGAGCGCGTTCCTGGGTGGAAGGGACTACGTCCTATCTGGGCCCGCCTTCTGGAACGCGCTACGCCTTGGCCCCACGGGGCTGGCGGCGACGCCTCTTGTTTACAACTCCGTTCGTTCGGGCGTTCTAAGGGTTGGCCGACGCACCTTCGAGTTCCGGCGCGTTCGCTTCCCGAAGAGCCCTACCCCTGAATGGTATGCCGTCGATCTCCTGAATCATGCCCAGGAGGCGGGTGCGTCCGCCCTGGATCTCGTTGAACCACTTGCCGGCGCCCTCGCCTCTTCTTCCCTGAATCGGTCCGCTTTTTTCTCCGCGCTCGACGAGTTCGGGACCCGCACCACAAAGAACCTCCTCCGAGAGAGATTCCGTGAACTTCGTTCATGAGGATCGCGAAACGTTCGGTGAATTGATCGAGCGCGCCGCTGATCGCCTCGACCGGGAACGGTTCACGGTCGAGAAGGATTACTGGGTCACCCATGCGCTCCACGCGCTCGTCCAGGCCGGATTCACGGTCTGGTTCAAAGGGGGGACCTCACTCTCGAAAGGTTTCTCCCTCATCGAGAGATTCTCCGAAGACCTCGACATCAAGCTGGAGCACCCAGACATCGGGGAACCGTCCAGTTGGTCCAAAGTCACCGCGGCCCATACGCGAAGCCGGGAAGCGTTCTTCGCCGCCCTTCTCGACCGCATTTCGCTGTTGGAGCCCTTCACTGCGTCTCGCGAGCCGGTACCCGATGATGATCAAACGGCTCGGAACCTTAACGTCCGTCTGGACTGGCCGGGCCACATCAGTTCCCAGGCATCCGGCAGCCCGATGAAGGACTATGTATTGCTGGAAATCGGAAGCACCCGGGTCACGCCGCATGTCGAGCGCGACATCGGCTCCTGGGTTCACGACGAGCTTGAACGGGTGGGCCACCTGAAGGACTATGTCGACAATCGTCCCCGAGTTCGCTGCCTCCATCCTTTGGTAACGCTCATCGAGAAGCTGACGATACTTGAAAAGCGAGTACCCGATGCAGCGGTGCCACCAGACCGCTTCATCCGGCACTACGAGGACGCGGCGCGGATCACCATCGCGCATATCGGGGGCAGCTTGCCAGAGCATCAGGACTGCACCGACATTCCCGCGCTCGTGAACGAGATGAAGAGAATCAAGCTTACCGAGCTGACCAACCTGCATGCGGCGATCTTCAATCTTCAGGCGCTCACTGCCGAGCGACGCGCGGATCTCAACCGCGCCCATTCTGCCATCGGCAGGCTCTTCTTCGGGCGGCGCATTGCTCTCGATGACTGTGCAGCGCAGATCAGAACCTGGGTCATACAGAAGGTCCGATGAGCGGCAAGCCGATCGAAGATAGGGCTCACTCTGCTGCATCTCCCAGTCGTTAGACCATCTCCTCGAAGTGGCGAAGCGCCTCTCGGTCGTACTCAATAGTGGGTTCCTCAGGGGGCTCCGCGAACCCCAGGGGCGCCTCGCCACGGGCGTAGCCGATGGCACGGTAGGTCGGGAGCCGCTTCTCGAACATCCGCAGCAGCATCGGCACCTCGCGGTCCACGTAGTCGTAGATTCGGACCTCGGTCTTGCTGGGGTGGCGCCGGTGGAGGCGCCCGCTGTACTGGATGAGGGTCCCCTTCCAGGAAACCGGCATCGCCAAGAAGAGGGTGTCAAGGCGCGCGTCATCGAAGCCCTCGCCGATGTAGCGACCCGTCGCGAGGACCACCCGTTCCGCCGTATCTGGAATCGAGGCGATCTGGTCTGCTGAACCCCGTCGCGCCTTCGCCGTCATACCGCCCTGAAGCACGACCAGGTGGCGCACGATGGGCCGCAACTGTTCGGCCAAGGTAAGCGTTCACCGGATCAGATTAAGATCTAGGTTCGGCGGTGAGGATCAGAATTCTTCGTTGGACGCGCGCGCAGAGGGGTGATCAGTAGGCAGACGTGCGAGACGGTCGTGACCCCCGAGATATCGCTCGAATCGCCGAGCTCGAGGCGCAGGTTGCGGAGCGGGATCGGATAATTGAAGAGCTGATGGGGAAAGTGACGGCGCTCACAGCGCGGGTCGCGGATTTGGAGGCTCGGCTAAACCAGAATTCGAGGAACTCGTCGAAGCCGCCGTCGACGGACCCGCCTGGAGCGGTGCGACCGGCGAAGGGGGCCACGGGCCGAAAGCCGGGAGGACAGCCTGGGCACAAGTTCCATAAGCGAGAGCTGCTGCCGGTGGAGCAGGTGGATGAAGTGATTGAGCTCAAACCCAAGACGTGCCGAGGGTGTGCCCGAGGGCTGAAGGGGCAGGACGTATCGCCGAGGCGTCACCAGGTGACGGAAATTCCACCGGTGGTGCCGCACGTGACGGAGTATCGGTGCCACGGGCTGGTATGCGAGGGTTGCGGGACGCGGACTCAAGCGGAGGTACCAACGGAGGCGCGGAGCGCCTTCGGGACGCGGCTGGGCGCACTGGTTTGCCTCTTCGTAGGGAAGTACCGCCTCTCGAAGCGGCTGGTGCGGGATGCGCTGTCGGACGTGCTAGGAGCGAGGCTGTGCTTGGGCTCCGTGTCCAACTTAGAAGCGGAGATGGCCGCAGCGCTGGAGGCGCCTACTGCCGCAGCGATGGCATTCGTGCAGCGGCAAGACGTGGCCCACCTGGATGAGACGGGCTGGACCGAGGGCCAGGAGAACGGACGGGCCGCTCGTGCCTGGCTATGGGTCGCCGCGACCGCCTGTGTCACGGTGTTCCAGATTGCTCGAAGCCGAGGGGGCGATATCGCCCGAGGCCTATTGAAGGACTTCACCGGCTTCCTGGTGACGGACCGTTGGTGCGCCTACAATTTCTACGACTCCGCCCTCCGCCAGCTCTGCTGGAGTCACCTGACGCGGGATTTTCAGGGCTTCATCGACCGCGGGGGCGAGGGCGGTCGACTAGGGGCCCTCCTGATGAAGGAACGTCATCGTCTCTTCCGCCTCTGGCATCGCGTCCGGGATGGCACCTTGGAACACGCCCTCCTCGAGGAAAAGCTCAAACCGGTGAAGAAGGCGGTCGGCCGTCTTCTCCGCGAGGCCGTCCTCTGCGCGGAGGCCAAGACGGCCGGCATGGCC
>JBGTHI010000512.1:0-1506 GCA_041746295.1 Myxococcaceae bacterium | reverse complement strand
CGGGTCGGTTTTCTGTCCGTTGTCGTCCGACCCCGAACCGCAGGCCCACGCCATCGCGAACACGCACCCCGCGATCAACCACCCATTCACGAGCTTCATGCCTGCTCCCTTCATCCGTGTCCGGGACCGCGCGTGAGCGGCCTACAAGCCCCGACCGTCGGGGATTATTCCTCCCTGGCGTCTGTCGACTTCAAGCGGCGCTCTTTTGTCGTTTCTGTGAACGCTCCGCCGCTTCCTCGCCTGATAGCCAAGCCTACGGAAGCGAGGTAAGACCCCGCGTTGAGGGAGGAGCAGACCACGGTGCACGAGTCGATTGGGGGGTGTCGTTGGGCGGCGCTGTTGGCGCTGGTCTTGCTGGCCTGTGGGTGCCGGCGTGGCGGGAGGGCCGATCCCCTAGACCCAGGCTAGCTTCGTCCGAGCACGGGAAAAGCGGTCACGATCGCATCGAGCGCGCGCATGACCGGGGTCAGCCCCTCCCGGCTGAAGGCGAGGAGGAAGGAGAGCCGGTTCCCCTCGGGAGCGTCTCGCAGCTCGCAGCTTGCCTGGAACTGCCCCCGTCCGTCGCCTACCACTCGAATTGTGAGCCAATGCTCGATGGTCTCGAAGAGCGCTTCCCGGGCGAGGTGATCCCCTAGCTGGCGGAGCGCGTCCCGAAACGCGAACAGCTCTTCGGCGCGCAAGTTGGCATTGAGTGCACCCTGGAAACCGCCCGCGCTTACGTCGATGGCGCAGTCGATCCAGTTGCTCTCCCAGAACTCCGCACTCTCCGGGTGGGTACGCTTGAGCGCCACCACGCGAAGGTGCTCGCCGTTGGCGGAGCCGATCACTAGACTGGAATCCGCGGGCGGCGATTTCTCTTCGCTCGGCTTCTCCGCGAGCCCGATCGGATGCATCGGGACCAGCCGGAACGGGCGGTAGTCATGCTCGCGCGCGTGCTGGTAGCAGGCGTAGCCCACGTACCTTACCTCGGGATCGGGGTGCAGGACCAGGTAGTGGGCGTTCAGCACGCATCCCTTGAAGGTGCAGAGCGCTTTCTTCTCGGTGTCGGACATGGGGGCCCAAGGAAAGGCGCTTCGACAATGCCAGACTCCACCCGGGCGGTCCAAAGCGCGCCTCGCATTCCAAGCTCTGGATCACGAAGCCACTGCTGTCGAAGGCCCGGTCGCGGTGGCTCGAGGACACGGCTTGCTCGTTCTACTGACGAGCGAGCTTTTGGTGGCCTTTAACTGTTCTTGAGGGAACATGGCCCGCTTCACCTCACGCCAAAGGAGCAGAGCATTTTGCTTAGAACAGACGGTGGTAGGGGGGTTGTCGCTCACGGATCTCTTAATCCCCAACCAGGCCTGGATGCACGGGAGGGCCAACGCCTGGAACTACGCGCCCGGAGATCAGCGGCTGCGATACGACAGCTTCCTGGCGAGCAGCTCCAAGAAGCAGGTTTGGATCTACACCTCCTGCGTCAGCCATGGCTGCATCGAGAACGACAACGCGGAGACTAGGGGTTGG
>JBGTHI010000511.1:0-4583 GCA_041746295.1 Myxococcaceae bacterium | reverse complement strand
TCATCGCCGCGACCGCCAACAACGCGGTGGGCGTGGCGGGGACCAGCCCGCACGCGAGGTTGGCGCTCTGCCGCTTCATCATCGCGGATGGCTCCGGCGCCACCTCCGACGCGATCGAGTGCCTCGCTTACTTTCGGGCGCTGAAGACCCGTGTACAGAACCCCGTGGCGCTGGTTGCCACGAGTAACTCGTGGGGCGGCGATGTGTTTAGCCAGGCCCTGGAAGACGAGATCAAGGCGCATGCCACTGCGGAGATCCTGTTCGTGGTCGCGGCCGGCAACGATGGACGTACCAACGATGTCACGCCGATCTATCCTTCGGACATCGATCAGCCAAACGTGATCTCGGTCGCCGCCTCCGATGCCTCCGACGTGTTGGCCAGCTTCTCCAGCTTCGGCAAGCGAAGCATCCATGTCGCCGCCCCCGGAGTGGCAATCCTGAGTACCTTCCCCGACAACGGCTATGCGGTGCTCGACGGGACCTCGATGGCGACTCCCTACGTCTCGGGACTGGTCGCACTCCTCAAGTCCCAGACCCCGAGCCGCACCTGGTACCAGATTCGAAATCTGGTGATCGCAGGCGGTCAACCGGTGGCGGCGTTGGCGTCGTCCACAATCAGCGGCCGCCGCATCAAGGCCGTCGGGAAGAACGGGCTTGGCTCGATGACCTGCGCCGGTCAGACAGTGAAGGCCCGGCGTTCGCCGGTGCAGGACGAGATCGCGCTGGCAGTCGGCAGCGTCCTGCGACTCTCGATGCTCAGCATCAACTGTGCGAATCCGGCCGGACCGGTTCAGGTTCAGAGCTCCGGTGGCGGGTCGATCGCGCTGCGCGACGATGGCACAAGTCCCGACGATGTCGCGGGCGACGGCCTCTTCGTGGGAGCCTTCACGGTCCCCTCGACAGGTGTGCACACCCTGAGCTTCCCGGACGGAAGCGCGGTCAAGGTGGTGGTGAACAACCGCCAGAGGCCGGTGGTGACCGCGCCGACCGCGGAGGGGCGCAACTTCATCGGACAGCCGATCAACGTCGCCCTGAGCTTCACCGCCACCGCCAACACAGGCCCCTTCACCCTGGAAGCCCAGTTCGCCCACAAGGGGAGCTTCGTCGCCGACGCCAGCGCGACGGTCGCGGGCAATAGCGGTGCGCTGCAGCGAAATCCCCTGACGCCGGGGCGGGCCCACGGCCTGGTGCGGGTTACCGACGCCGACGGGCTGACCTCCGAGTTCAAGCCGATCGTCACCCGTGCTTTCGGCACCGTGCCCCGCATTTCGGCCATCGCGGCCGACCCGTTGGTGATCCGCGCCAACTCGCCCACCCAGTTCCAGATCTTCGTGGAAGGGGCGGGCAACGACAACGGACCTTGGACGGTCGAGTATGATCTCGACTACGACGGCGCCACCTTCACGCCGGACGGAACCGGAAACCTGACCACCACCGTCGAGGGGGTCAAGGTTGATCAGACCTTCCCCAGCGCGGTGGTGGCCACGGTGGCGGCGCGGGTGACCTCGGCGCAGAAGGGGCTGAGCGCCGTCTTCACTCAGCGCTTTGGAGGGACCTATGATCCCGCGCAGGTGGTGATCGATCCGGTGACTGGCACTCCGCCTGCGCCCGTGCCCGCACCTGCCGGCGGTCGAGACAATCCCGCGGTCTCCAACCTCAACCCCTCGGGCGAGAGCTTGGGCAACAGCGAGGTTCGCGGCGGTTGCGGCGCAGCCCCAACCTCCGATGCACCGGTGACCCGCCTGATACCGTTTGCGGCAGCCTTCGCGGCACTGCTCCTGTTACGGCGAGGAGGCCGTCGTCCCAAGGCGGTGGTGCCTGCGACGCAACCCCAGGCTCTCGGGGTGCGAGAATTCAGTAGACCTCGATGAACGGCCCGCTCCTTCCCTCCGGATCGGGTGGGATGGACGATGACAGCTCCGACCGGCCGCCTCCTCCTGCTTTTCCTCTCCCTGGTGGCTTGTGCCCCCGCCGAGCATGGTGAGATCGGCGAAGCCGAAGGGGCCGACGAGTGGGAGGTCCGGGCCGCCGCTCTGCGGCACGCCCTGATAACGCCTTCGTTTCCGCGTGAGGTCCGCTACGTTCCCAATCAGTTGCTGGTGCGCTTCAGGGATGGAACCGACGACTCGGCCGCCCGCGCCGCCCATGAGCAGGCTGGAGGCACGCTGATCCGCAAGTTGGCCGCGAGCGGCGCAGTTCACCGGGTGTCGCTCAGCCGGGGGGAGACGGTTCTGGAGGCGGTCGCCCGGTACCGGGCCTCTCCAAACGTTCTCTACGCCGAGCCCAACTACATCGTTCGAATGACCGCGCTGCCCAATGACGCTCGCTTCACCGAGCAATGGGCCCATCTGAACCTGGGTCAGACCTCTGGCGTGACCGATGCGGACATCAACGGTGCCGAGGGATGGACCCTGCCGCTGGGCGCCGTTTCGCCGGTGGTGGGGATCATCGACTCGGGCGTGGACCTAGACCACCCGGATCTGGTGGCCCGGCTGTGGACCAATGCGGGTGAGATCGCCGGGAACGGACGCGACGACGATGGGAACGGCTACGTCGATGACGTGCACGGCATCGATGCGAGCAGCAGCACCGCCGGAGCACCGCCGGTTGATCAGTTGGGTCACGGCACCCATGTCGCAGGGATTCTCGGCGCGCAGCCCAACAATGGGCTGGGCGTGGTCGGCACCAGCCCCAACGTGCGGTTAGCGATCTGCCGCTTCCTGGGAGCAGACAACAACGGTGCCATCTCCGACGCGCTCGAATGTCTGCAGTACTTCCGGAAGCTGAAGACCCGCGCTCAAAACCCGGTGCCGTTGGTCGCTACCAATAACTCCTGGGGAGGCGGTGACTACAGCCAGGCCTTGGCCGATGAGATCGCGGAGCAGCGGGCGGCGGATCTACTTTTCGTCGCGGCGGCCGGAAATGATCACACCGATAACGATGCCCTCAGCTTCTTCCCCGCCGACCTCGATGCTCCCAATGTGCTCACCGTGGCGGCCACCGACGCTTCAGACAAGCTGGCCGCCTTCTCCAGCTTCGGACGGCGCACGGTCGCAATCGCGGCACCCGGCGCTTCAATCCTGAGCACCTTTCCGGACAACGGCTATCAGGTGCTCGACGGAACCTCGATGGCAGCCCCTCTTGTGACGGGGCTTGTCGCCCTACTCAAGGCGCAGGACCCAACCCGAACCTGGAAGCAGCTGCGCAATCTGGTGCTCACAGGAGGGCAGGTGAAGCCCGGCCTGGCCAATGTGACGCTGACCGGCCGTCGGCTCCGGGTCGCCGGTCGCGGCGGCATAGGCTCGATGACCTGCTCCAACCAGACGGTCCAGGTGCGTCGGTCGCCCGTGGAGGACGAGATCTCCATCCCGGTAGGCGCGGGGGTTCGTCTCTCGATGCTGAACATCAACTGCGCTGCGCCGGCGGGCCCGATCCAGGTTCAGGTCTCCAGCGGCGTGACGATCGCTCTGCGGGATGACGGAGCGGCGCCGGACGAGGAGGCAGGTGACGGGTCCTATACGGGTACCTGGACACCGGCCGCGGCCGGCGTCTTCGGCCTGACCTTCGCCGATGGAAGCGCGGTGCGCGCGGTGGTGGGTGGCCGTGCCCGCACCGTCGTCGCGCCGCCCACACCGGTCACCGGGGTAGTGGGGCAGAGCTTGCAAATCCCCGTCACCTTCGGCGCTCCAGCCGGCTCAGGCCCCTGGCGGATCGAGGGTCAGTTCAATCATGAAGGAACCTTCTCTCCCGATGTGAATGCCACGGTCTCGGTGACCAATGGCCAGCTGGCGGCTACTCCATTCGCGCCGGGCATCTTCCAGGGGTTGGTCCGCGTGGTCGATGCCGACGGCAGCACCTCCCTCTTCTCCCAGATGATCACGCAGGTGGTGACAACCGCGCCTCGGGTCGCGAAGATGCTCTCGACGCAGTTGGTGGCGCGCGCGGGACATAAGACGACCATCATCATGTTCATGGTGCCGGGTGCGAACGATCCGGGCCCTTGGACCCTGCAATGGGACGTGGGTTACATCGGGGGCAACTTCGTCGCCGATGGCAGCCAGCCAATGACGTCGCTCGCGCAGGGGCTCGGCCTGGAGTACATGTTTGCCAGCGACGCTCCGGTGACGATCGCCGCACGGATCTCCTCCGCTCGCGGGGTAAGCCCAGTCTCCAGCCTGACGCTTCGAAGTGGCTACCGCCCGAGCGATGTGATTCTGGAACCGGTGGTCGTTCCCACGCCTACGCCTACGCCCACGCCGACACCCACGCCAAGTCCGACTCCCACGCCGACGCCGACGCCGACGCCGGGAGGAACGATCGACCCGATCGTTAGCCCAGGACCGTTGCCGTCGCCCTGGGTCGGCGGAGGGACTATCGGAGACACCCAGGGCGGTGGTGGGAACGGTGGGGGTTCCGGCGGAAGCTCGGGAGGTGTGGGAGGCTTCATCGACAACTTGCGGGATGGACCGGAGCTTCTCCCGGCTGAAGAGGTGACCGGAGGCTGCAGCGCGGCGGCGGGCTCCCGGAGCAACCTCTTCTCGCTCGCCGCGGCCGCCTTGGCCTTGCTGAGCGTGCGGCTCGAG
>JBGTHI010000510.1:0-13978 GCA_041746295.1 Myxococcaceae bacterium | reverse complement strand
CGCCGCGGCGGTCGCCATGCGGGAGCGCGACTCCACCGGATCCACCGACCGGAGTCGGGTGCAGGTGGCCGCCGCGCTCACCTTGCTGGGCGATCAATCGCGCAGAAGTGGTCAGCCGGAGGCTGCGCGCGGCGCCTACACTATGGCGTTGGAGCAGGTGCCGAGCTTCGAGGGCGCGCTGGCGGGACTGCAGGCGCTGTAGAGCGAAGAATGGCGCTGTCACACATGTGCGCTGACAATTCTGGGCAGCTCGGGTGACGTTTATTCGTTCCCGATAACTTGCCGGAAGCGCCAAGTCGTTGAACGCTGTGGCTCCAGTCCGTCGGAACGATTCGTGCTGTGTGGCCGGCGCACGGGCTGCTGAGCGGTAGAGCCTCGACGGTGAACCTTAACGAAGAAGGAGCATCACTTGAAACTGACCAAAAAGCACAAGGCGGGTTTCACGCTCATCGAGTTGATGATCGTGGTTGCAATCATCGGTATCCTCGCGGCCATCGCCATTCCGAACTTTGTAAAGTTCCAGGCGCGCTCAAAGCAGTCTGAGGTGAAGGCGAATCTTAAGTCGCTGTTCACGGCGGAGAAGTCCTACTACCAGGAGAAAGACACCTACTCGATCTGCATCCGGAAGATCGGCTTCGCCCCGGAGCGAGGTAACCGCTACTACTACAAGGTGAACGCGGTCGCTCCGACCGACGAGGCGACCTGCGTCGGCGTGGAGGGCCGCGCCACCGCAGCCGGCACGAACAGCAACCTCGACGGTGAGATCGGTTCCGACACCTTCAAGTTCGGCACCACCGTGGTTCCGACCGCGGCGGAGGCTTCCACCTTCGTCTACGTCCCGGTTTCGCCGCTGAACTCCGGTATCGCCGTGGCAGCCAACCTCAACGGCGTGACGCCAGCCACCGCTGGCCCGACCTCCTCCTTCGGCGGCGGCGGCGCGGGTAACATCGACAGCGATGCCAACATGGACACCTGGTACATCTCCAGCGTGCCATCGACCACGGCAGGGTCCTGCCCCGCGCTGGTGGGCGTGGATCAGAACGCCCCGGGTGGTGAGCCTAAGGGCTTCTACAACGACGTGAACTGCCCGTAGTCTAAGAAAGGCAGCTTCAGTCGACTCGCGAGCGGTGCGCCGGGTTCCGGCGCACCGCTTTTTTTTTGTCCGCAATCGCCCGGGCGTAGATCATGCGCCTTCATGGAGCGGACGGGAGGACGCAGCCTGCGAACGACCTTGGGTGCGCTCCTCGCCTGTAGCTCGCTCGCCATCGCAGTCGCTCTGGCGGTCCGGATTGAGCAGCGAGCTCGAACGGACGAGAGAGCGCAGGCCTCCAAGCTGATCTACTTGCCGACGGTCGAGCAGGCGCGGCTGATGTCGATGGGTTTCCGGTCGGTCATGGCCGACTATTACTGGGTGCTTGCGCTGCAGTACTTTACCGACCCGGCTCTGCGGCACCGCTTCTACCAGAACCTGGCCGATTTCCTGGAGCTGGTGATAGGGCTCGATCCCGACTTCGAGTACGCTTACAAGTTCGCCGGCATCGCCATTCCGTACGACAGCGGCCGCCTGAGGTGGAAGAACACGCGGCGGGCAACTTCGTTCTTGGAGCGGGGCGCGGCGCGGTTTCCCAACAACTGGCAGCTCCATTTCTACCTGGCCTACAGCTACCTCAACTTCGAGAAACGGCCGGCCGAGGCGGCAAGAGAGTTTCAGCTTGCCGGTCAGATCCCGGGGGCGCCAACCTACCTCGCGGCCTTCGCCGCGCGGCTCTACTCCATCTCCGGCGAGATCGACCGGGCGATCGCCCTGGCCGAGGAGACAATGACCACCGCTCCCGACCCTGAGGTTCGGGGCATGATGTTCGAGCGACTGAACGACCTTAGGAGGGAGAAGGAGCTTCAGCGGATCGAGGCGGCGGCCAAGGCCTACAACAACCAGTACGGGCGTTGGCCCAAGTCGGTGGCCGAGCTGGTCGAGACCACAGGATTCTCTCCGCCTCCCCAGGGCTATGAGCTGGATCAGCATGGGGTGGCCCACCTTCCCGGAGCGACGGAACGAATGATCATCCACCGCCACCCGGTCGAGCTAGACGGCGAGTACATCACCGATGACAAATAGCCCCGCGGTCCAGGTTGAAGGCTTGAGAAAGCAGTTCATGGTCGGAATGGGCGTGCGGAAGCGGCTCGGCCTGGACGGCATGTCGTTCACCGTTCAAGCCGGCGAGATCTACGGTTTCCTGGGGCCCAACGGCGCCGGCAAGACTACGTCGATCAAGGTCCTGACGTCGCTGCTTCGACCGGACAAGGGAGAGGCGCTGCTCTTTGGTGCACCGCCCTGGAGCCCGGCGTCGCGAAAGCGGATCGGGTTTTTGCCGGAGTCGCCGGTCTTCTACGACCACCTGACCGGGCAGGAGCTCCTCTCCTTCTGCGGGACTCTGTGCGGCATGTCTCGCGCCTCGATCAAGGCGCGCTCCAAAGAGCTGCTGGAGAGCGTGGGATTGGCCCACGCCGCCAATCTGCAGATCCGGCGCTACTCCAAAGGGATGACCCAGCGGTTGGGCATCGCGCAGGCGCTACTGCATGACCCCGAGCTGGTGATCCTGGACGAGCCGATGAGTGGGTTGGATCCGATGGGTCGGTCGGACGTTCGCGACATCATTCTGGAACTGAGCAAGGAGGGGAAGACCATCTTCTTCTCCACCCACATCATTCCGGACGTCGAGGCGATCTGCACGCGGGTGGGGATCGTCAATCGGGGCAAGATGCTTCGCGAGGGAACGGTCGCCGAGCTGCTCAGTGAAGGCAGCACCGGCATCAGCGAGGTGGTGGTTCACGGCGTGCCGGAGGGGTTCCGGAGGGAGCAGGCCCATCTCGATCCGCCTCTGCTTGATGGCCGGGTCGCTTTCGAGACGCCGACCGCGTCGACCGGAGCGTTTCTGCAGGCGGTCTTGGCTGCGGGTGGGACGGTCGTTTCGGTGACACCCAAACAGGCCTCGCTGGAAGACCTGGTGGTGCGTCTGATCGATCGAGGGGAGGACTAGCGTGAAGCTGCGGAGCATCTGGGCCATCGCTTGGCAGACCCTGACCGAGGCGCGGCGCAACAAGGTCTTCTACTCGCTCTTCCTTTTCGCGCTGGTGGTGGTGCTCAACTCCTACATTTTCACCGAGGTGACCATCACCACCATGGACCGCGTGCTGAAAGACACCGGCATGGCGGCGATCAATGTCTTCGCCATCCTCCTCACCATCTTTACAGGGGTGGGGGTGATCAACCGAGAGATCGACCGCAAGAGCGTCTTTTCAATCATCGCGAAGCCGATCGCCCGATTTGAGTTCATTTTGGGCAAATACCTGGGGCTTCTGCTGATCGCGTTGGCGACCAGTGGCGCGATGTTTCTTGGATTGCTGATCGCACTCAAGGTCTACCGCGCCCCGTTTCATCCAGCGATGCTGGTGGGTCTGTACGGAGTTCTGCTGGAGGTGCTGGTACTGGGCGCGTTCGCGGTGCTCTGCTCGAGCTTCACCAGCGCTTTCGTTTCGGCCTTCATGTGCATCGCGATTTTCGTTTCCGGCCACCTCTCATCCGAGCTTCTGGTCTCTGCCAAGAAGTCCGCGTCGGAGCTCTCGAGGGCGATGGGGAAGATCATCTACTATGTGATGCCCAATCTCGAGCGCTTCAACTTCAAGTACAACGTCACGTACGACGTGCCGGTGCCGGCAGAGACGTTGATCACGTTGACCGCTTACGCAGGTGCCTACGTCCTCGCGTTCCTGGTCGCGGCAGCGGTGATTTTCTCGAACCGCGACTTTCGATAGCTATGCGCCCACGCCAAGCCGTAAGGCTTCCCGGCTGAGGCGCTTGTCCAGAGACCACAGTCGAGCGTCGCTGAGTTGAGTGGCCGCGAGGAGGTGACAGTCGATCCATCCCAGGCCCCGGCCATGGAGGGACTCCTGTTCGATGAGAGCCAGAACCTCCCTGTCCATCGCGATCTTTACTTGGGAGAGCCGATGAAGCAGGGCCAAGAACGATGAGCGGTTCTTGAGATTCCCACATGCCAACTCGCCGATGATCGCGGGATGGCAGAAGACGCGATCTTCCTGGAGCAGGTCTGAGAGACGAAGCTGAGTGGGTCTGGAGCCAGGGCGACCGACGAGGAACTCAACCCATATCGACGTGTCGACCAAGGTCCTCAACGCAGGGACCGTCGCCGTTCCTTGAGCTTCAGCTGAGGCTGAGAGCCTGCTATCTTCGCCAACCGCTCCCGAGCGACCTGGGCGATGAGGGCTCTCAATCCATTGTGAAGAAGCTCGGTCTTTTCCTGAATGCCCGTAAGGCTACGGGCTTCTTCAATCAGCTCATCATTGAGGATGAGGGTCGTTCGCATGCATATCAATATGCATGCGCCGCGCATATTGATCAAGAGACGACTAAGAGCGTGTTAAACTGGGCGTCGCGAGGAGGACCAGATGCAAGGGGGGCTTGCCCCCTTCGACAAGCTTGGGGGGAGGTTGCGGTCCCCTGGCGTGCTCACGTGCATCTTTGTACGCTCCGCGCGCCAGGTTCCACCGCATCCCCCCAATTCGGTGGACGGGGGGCAAGTCCCCCGCAGGTGGGCCCCGCAGCAGGCCAGTTCAACACGCTCTAAATCTGGGAGATCGAAAAGGCGGTGGTAGTTTTGTCCGGTGAGATCGATGGTCTGGGGAGTGGAACCCACCGCTGCGGTACTCTTGGCGACCTTCGGTCTGCTGGTTGGTAGCTTCCTCAACGTCGTGATCGCCCGGCTCCCCGCGGGCCAGAGTCTGGTCCACCCGCGCTCCCGCTGCCCCAAGTGCGGCCATCAGCTCGCCTGGTTCGAGAACATCCCGGTCTTCTCCTGGATGGTGCTGCGCGGGCGGTGCCAGAGCTGTCGCGCTCCCATCTCGGCCCGCTATCCGATGGTGGAGCTTCTGACCGCCTTGCTCTTCCTGGCCTGCTTCAGTCGCTACTGCATCTCCGAGCCGCTGGTCGGCGCAGTCTTACTGGTCTCGCTGCTGATCCCGCTCACCTTCATTGACCTTGAGCACTGGATTCTCCCGTTCTCGCTCACTTTGCCCGGTATCACCGCGGGGCTCGCGACCTCCTTCTTCGCGGGCGGGATCTGGGGGCTGATCGACTCCGCGCTCGGAGCGGCCGCCGGCTTCCTGGGCTTCTGGGCTATGGAGCTCCTGGGGCGAAAGATCTTCAAGAAGGAGGCGCTCGGAGGCGGGGACAAGTACTTGCTCGCGATGATCGGTGCGTTCCTCTCCTATCGCCCGCTCCTCGCCGTGGTCTTCCTCGCTTCAATCCAGGGTGCCGTCGTGGGCTCTGCGCTCCTGCTCACCCGCGGGCGAGCCGGCTCGGCTCCGCCGCCCTCGTTGCCGGAAGATCTCTTCCCCGGTCCCTCGGAAGAGACGCCGGCCCTTGGGCGCCTGAAGCAAGAAGAGGAGGAGTGGAAGCCCGGGCCCACCAACATGCCATTCGGTCCATGGCTCGCCTTGGGGGCCCTGGAGATCCTCCTCCTGGGCGACCGGCTGGCCGATTGGGTTCCGCAGCCACTGGGCAGCTTCTTCACCGGGCGGGTATGAGGTGAAGGGGCGGCTCGCCGGCGTCGCGCTGCTCTCGTTGATCCGCCGACGGGCGGCCGGCTCGCCACAGGTCATCGCCTGCATCGATCCGATCGCGCTGGAGAGCCTCCCCGAGAAGCTTTGGCAGAGTCCCACACGAGGGTCGGATAAGGCGGTCGCGGCGCCCCCGCCCGGACCGAACGGCCTATCGCTCAAGCGGGCGGTCCGCGAGCTGGAGGAGTCCTACATCAAGGCCGCTCTTCGCCGCACCCGGGGCAATCGCACACGCGCGGCGGAGCTTCTCGAGATCAGCCACCGCGCGCTGCTCTACAAGATCAAAGAGTTCGGGATCGATCCGGATGCGGAATCGGAGCAGGGCGACGCTTAAGCGCGCTCAACCGCCGACGCGGGCCCACCTAGGCGCACCCTAATCTTTGACCCCTAACTCCCTATCTTTGACCGCTCACTGAAAGGGCAGTGAGCCATCCGGCAATTTGACGGTGCCGGAAACGGGACCTCATACTTCCGTGCGAGTGCCCTCCTTAAAAAAACAAAACAACGTCCAGCGATTCCGGGAGGAGCAGCTGATGAGCAAAGCGGAGCTCGCCAGACGTGCAGGTGTCTCCGTCTTGACCGTCGACCGGATCGAGCGCGGGTCAGCGTGCAGGTTGGACACGAAGCGAAAGATCATCCTCGGCCTCGGCTTGAAGATCGACGACCGCAACAAGGTTTTTTGAAGAGGAGGCATCGAGATGACCAAGGGCAAGCTGATGGTCGGGCTGGATATCGGGTCGACCTCCGTAAAGATGGTGCAGCTCAAGGAGTCGCGTAAGCGCGGCGAGCTCGGCTACGCGCTCCAGAGCTTTGGCATGAAGCAGCTTCCTCCCGAGGCGATCGTCGACGGCGCGTTGATGAACACCACCGCGATCGTGCAGGCGATCCAGGAGCTGACCGCCGAGCTGCGGATCAAGCAGAAGGAGGTCGCGATCGGCGTCTCCGGCCACTCGGTGATCATCAAGAAGATCTCGATGCCCCGCATGTCTCAGGACGAGCTGGAGGAGTCGATCCAGTGGGAGGCCGAGCAGTACATCCCGTTCGATGTGAAGGACGTGAACATCGACACCCAGATCCTCAAGTCCGATCCCAACGATGCCAGCGGCCAGATGGATGTGCTGTTGGTGGCGGCCAAGAAAGACATGATCAACGACTACACCTCGGTGGTTACCGAGGCGGGCTTGATCCCCGGTGTGGTCGACGTAGACGCCTTCGCGGTGCAGAACATGTTCTACGTCAACTACAGCGTCCCGGATAACGAGACGGTGGTGCTGATCAACGCTGGAGCTTCGGTGGTGAATATCAACATCATCAACAGCGGCGTGACCGTCTTCACCCGAGACGTGACCATCGGCGGCAACCAGTTCACCGAGGAGATCCAGAAGCAGCTCAATGTCTCCTACGAGGAGGCCGAGGCGCTGAAGGTCGGAGGGGCCGGTCCGGATGCCGACGCGGTGGTGCCCGAGGATGTGGAACGGGTGATCAGCAGCGTGGCCGATCAGGTGGCCGGCGAGATCCAACGCTCGCTGGACTTCTACGCCGGCACAGCCGCCGAGCCGAACTTGTCCCGCGTCTTCATCTCCGGCGGCACCGCCAAGATTCCGGCGCTGTTCAAGACCATCGAGAGCCGGGTGGGTGTGCCGGTGGAGATCCTGAACCCGTTCAAGGGCGTGGAGGTAGACGAGCGCCGCTTCGACGCCAGCTTCCTGATGGATGTGGCCCCGGCGGCGGCGGTGGGGCTGGGACTCGCGCTGCGAAAGATGGGCGACAAGCAATGAGGAGCGTCAGGTCATGATGATCCGAATCAACCTCCTCCCCGTTCGCCAGGTGAAGAAGCGGGAGATGGGCCGCCAGCTCCTAGTGGGCCTGGCCGCGGTATTGGTGCTGGGCCTCCTGGCCAACCTGATCTGGTACATGTCCCGAGACGGCGAGCTGGTCGATAGCCAGACCGAGATCACCCAGATCGAGGTCCAGGTTCAGCAACTCCAGGCGCAGATCGGCGAGGTAGACAAGCTCAACGCGCGGAAGAAGGAGGTCACCGACCGGATCAACGTGCTGGACGGCCTCCGCCGGGGTCGTTCAGGTCCGGTGCGGCTACTGGATGCGCTGTCGCTGGCCACGCCCAGGAAGGTGGGCCTGAACGAGTTCAGCGAGTCGGCCAACGCGGTGAAGATCACCGGCACCGCGCTCAGCCACGACGACGTGGCCGAGCTGATGCGCAACCTGGCCACTGTGGTCTGGACGCCCAAGGGGGTGGGCCGGCTGGTGGAGCAGAAGCGCGACTCCAAGACTTCCCGCGTGGAGCTCTCGACGCAGAATGGGGCGATCGAGGACTTCCCAGTCTCGCAGGTAGGCTACTTCTTCACCAACATCGATCTCAAGAGCGCCGAGCAGGCGGATGCAAAGGCGAGCGCCGGCTCCCTGCGCACCGTGAAGTTCGAGATCGGCCTTTCCGCGAACTACACCATCTAGGGAACCGCCATGGAACAGCTCCTCGAGAAAATCATGAAGGCGCCGCTCCAACACCGGATTGCTGGTGTGGCGGGCGCGGTCGGGGTCATCACGCTGCTCAACTTCTTCCTGATGATCTCCCCGATGGAGGATCAGATCGCCCAGCTCGAAGTGCAGAAGGTAGAGCTTTCGCGGAGCCTGGCCGAGAAGCGGGATGCCGCACAGAACCTGAACGAGCGCCGGCTGGAGCTCGCCAAGCTGGAGCGGGATCTGCAAGAGGCGCTGACCCAGCTGCCGATGAAGAAGGAGCTGGATGAGCTGCTGACCCAGATTGACGAGATCGGCCGCAAGTCGGGTCTGGAGGTCTCCCGGGTGGTGCCGGAGCAGGAGCAGTCGGCCGGCTTCTTCTCCAAGATCCCGATCAAGATGTCGGTGAGCGGCAACTACATGGAGATCGCGATGTTCTTCCAGGAGCTAGCCGGGCTTCGCCGCATCGTCAATGTCAGCAATCTCAAGTTGGGCGGCGGAACGGTGAAGAACGAGAAGGTCATTCTAGAGTCGGAGTTCCTCGCCACCACCTTCCGCTTCACCGACGCGGGCGGCGCCGTGGGACAGGGGCGGTAAGTGATGACTGGACTGCGCAAACTCGGAAGTGGCTTGGTGCTGCTGGGCGCCCTGACCGGAGCCAGCGGGTGTGAAGACAAGCCCGCCCCGGCACAAACCGCCGCCGCGGTGATCCAGACCGCGCCTTCGGCCGCCACCGACAACCGCGCCGCGACCGGCCCGGCCTACGTCTACTCGTTCAATCCCCTGGCCCGCCGCGATCCTTTCCGGAATCCGGTGCTGGACGGTATGGCCGGCGCGCAGGCGGGTAGCGCCCAGTGCAGCGACCCGCTCTGCCAGTGGGATCTGGAGCAGCTCCATCTGGTTGCGGTGGTGACGGGCAGCGCCGACCCGATCGCGATGATCGAGGACCCGTCCGGCCGCGGCCACATCGTGAAGCGGAACAGCTCGATCGGTAAGCAGGAGGGGAAGATCACCCAGATCCTGCGCGACTCGATCGTGGTGACCGAGTACTTCGTGGCCGCCGACGGCAAGAAGAGCCCGAATCCGGTGAGCCTCACCGTCAATTCTGAATCCCAGACCGCGTCCGTCGACCTCGATCTGTCGACGGGCCGCCCGTATTCGCAATGAGCTTAAGGAGAACACACACGATGAGTGCCACAATGCGAAAGCTGGGCGCCGTGCTGCTGGTGTGGGCGGGCCAGACTGCAGGGGCCGCCGAGCTTAACGCCTTGAGTGACCTCCACATTTCCCCGACCGCAAACGGCGCGCAGGTGGTGGTGCGCGGAAGCCGTGCACCGACCTTCACCGTCTTCCGGCTTCACGATCCGGAGCGGCTGGTGGTGGACCTATCGGGTGCCGACGCCAACGCGATCAAGGGTCACCATGAAGGTTTGGGGCCGGTCTCAGGAGTGGTCGCTTCCCAGTTCAGCGACGAGAAGGCCAGCGTTGGCCGCGTGCTGGTCGCGCTCAATCCGACGGCCCAGTACGACGTCCGGGCGCAGGACAATCGGGTGGTGATCTCGATCCAGAACGGCACGCAGGCGATGCAGCCTTCGCCTGATGCCAAGGCCGCCGCGAAGGCCGAGGCGGACATCGCTCCGTCATCCACGCCCGCCGCCTCCGCCTCCGCTTCCGCGCCGGTCACTGCGGCCAGTCGGGCGGACGGGGTAATCGCCTCGAAGGTGGACGAGAAGCCGGTGGCGCACGCTGCCACGCACGTGATCGGGGTGACCTTCTCCGGAGAAAAGCTGCGCGTCCAGACCAACGGTGAGCTGCCCAAGTATGAGCTGATCGAGCTAGGCAACCCGCCCCGCCTGGCCCTGGATCTCTACGGCGTGAAGCTGGCCACCCGTCTGCCCAAGACGGTGAGCAGCCAGTACGTGGGCGGACTGCGCGCCGGCACCCACTCCGACAAGGTCCGGCTGGTGTTCGACGCCAAGGGCGAGATGCCGGCCTACAACGCCAAGCGGCTGAGCCGTGGCATGGAGCTGTCGATAGGTCCGGTGGCCACGCCCGCCCCCGCCCCCACCGAGACGGTGGCGGTCGCCTCCAGCAAGGCTAAGACCGATACCGAGCCCGAGGCCTCGGAGCCGCAGATCGAGATCGACGGCAAGAAGATCGCGCTAGGCCAGCCGGGGGTTCCGGCTGCCCCCCCGAAAAGCTCCACGCCGAGCCCCGCGCAGCCTCCCGTGGAGATTCGCGACCTCTCCTTCGACGAGAGCGCGACCGGCGGTCAGGTAGCCCTCAAGCTCTCCCGCACCTCCCAGTGGAAGGTGAGCCGCCCAGACGATTCCAGCGCGGTGCTCACCCTGGACAACGCCCGCCTGCCGAAGAGTCTCGAGCGCAGCCTGGATACCAGCGCGTTGGATACGCCGGTGAAGATGGTCAGCGCCTTCACCGCTCCGGGCGGCGCGCGCCAGGTCCGGATCGTGGTCTCGGCGGCCGGCGCCCTGGAGGAGTCGGTCGCCCCTTCTCCCACCGGCCTGGTGCTCACCTGGCGCCTCTCCGCCAAGGGCGTGAAGACCGAGCAGGCGGTCTCCAGCTCCAAGGCGGCCAGCGCGAACAGCCTCGCACCCGAGGCAGTTGCCTACGCGGCCCAGGGACAGACCCAGCGGATCCGCTACGTGGGCAACCAGGTCTCCTTTGAGTTCAAGGACATCGAGATCCACAACCTGCTGCGCGTCATTGCCGAGGTCTCCAAGAAGAACATCGTGGTGGCCGATGACGTCTCGGGCAAGGTGACCATCCGGCTGCGGAACGTCCCCTGGGACCAGGCGCTGGAGCTGATCTTGCGCTCGAAGAGTCTGGGCAAGGAGGACATGGGCAACATCATCCGCGTCGCTCCGCTGAAGGCCCTGGAGGAGGAGGCGAAGCTGCGCGCCGAGCGTCAGAAGGCGCTGCTCGCCCAGGAACCGCTCACCGTGCAGCTAATCCCAGTGAACTACGCCACCGCAGGCGACATGAGCAGCCGGGTGAAGGAGGTGCTTTCCGAGCGTGGCACGGTGACCACCGATACCCGCACCAACGTGCTGATCGTCCGGGACATCTCCTCCAACATCGGCCGTGCCCGCTCGCTGGTGCAGAATCTCGATACCCAGACCCCTCAAGTTTTGATCGAGAGCCGCATTGTTGAGGCGGCCACCAACTTCACCCGCTCGATCGGCGTGCAGTGGGGTGGCCAGGCGATCGCTTCTCCTGCCACCGGCAACGCGACCGGCTTGTCGTTCCCCAACACCGTGGCGGTGCGCGGCGGCTCAACCTCGGAAGGTGCCACCGGCACGGCGGACAATCCGAATTTCGCCGTCAACCTCCCGGCAGCCGTCGGTACCGGATCCGGTGGCGCGCTCGGCTTCACCTTCGGCTCGGCGGGCGGTGCCTTCGCGCTGAACCTCCGGCTCTCCGCTCTGGAGAACCAGGGGACGGTGAAGACCATCTCCGCGCCCAAGGTTACCACCCTGGACAACAACACCGCGCGGATCAGCCAGGGTGTGTCGATCCCGTTCAGCCAGGTGTCGGCCCAGGGCGTGAACACCACCTTCGTGGAGGCCCGTCTGTCGCTCGAGGTGACGCCGCACATCACCCAGGACGGCAGCATCCTGATGAACATCCGGGCGGAGAACAACCAGCCCGATCCATCCAACAGCGGCGCCAACGGTCAGCCCGCCATCCAGCGCAAGGAGGCCAACACCCAGGTGCTCGTGAAGGACGGCGATACCACGGTGATCGGCGGCATCTACGTGCGCCGGGGGGCCAACAACGAGCAGCGGATCCCGTTCCTGGGCCGCATCCCGGTGCTGGGCTTCTTCTTCAAGAACTACACGGAGTCGGATGCGCGGCAGGAGCTGCTGATCTTCATCACGCCGCGGATCATCAACCGTCAGACCCCCGTGGCGCAGAATCCGTAGTCTCGAACTTTGGGCATCTGGAGAGCCTTGACCATGAAACGTCTACTGATCGTCGCCTCGGTCGCCTCGATGGTGGTCGGTTGTTCATCGCCGGAAAGTGGGGTGCGTTTGCTCAACGCCCATCTCTTCGACGCCACCTGTGAGATCGATACGGATGTTTCGATCTCGAGGGGTTCATTGGATATCTCGGCCTCGACTGCCTACAACGTGGCATTCGACATTGAGAGCGACCTCACTCAAACCGAGACCTCAGTCGGCGGGCAGGTGCTTCAACCGGCGAACCAAAATAACTTCTTCGTCCAGGAGGTCGTCTACAAGTACTCCTCCGAGCCAACCCAGGCTTTCCCGGAGGAGCGCGTCAACGCGCACTTCGTCGTTTCGGCCGGCTCGACGGAGGGGAGCTTCATGACGGTCAACCTGATCCAAAGTCAGGCCTCAGAGCTGCTGCTGGCGAGCGTGCCCGCCGGAGGGCAGATGCGGATACTGGTCACCTTCCACCTCGAAGGAGAGTTTGCTTCCGGCAAGAGTGCGAAGACCAACGAGGTGAGCTATCCCATCCTGATCTACAACTCCGGCTTCACCGGCTGCCCCGGTAGCACTGTAGCCCCGACCGGCGCTCCCTGCGGCAACACGGGTCAGGATTCGCCGGCAGGTTGCTGCAACGACTCCCGGTATGCGGGCCTCTGCACCGGCAGCTAGCCTGGGCCTTCCCGCATGTCCTTCCTCTCGCACCTCGAGCAGGTGGTCTCCCAGGTCCAAGGCGCGCTGGCCTGCAGCGTGATGGGGCTGGACGGCATCGCCGTGGAGACCCATGAGACTCCGGCGGCGTCGGAGCTGGAGCTGGCGGGCGCCTGGGTGGAGTACCTGGGGCCGGTCAAGCAGCTCAAGGAGGCCGCCGAGCTGCTCAAGACCGGGGCGGTGCAGGAGATCTGCGTCAGCTCCGAAAAGGTGATCACCCTGATGCGGATGGTCTCCGCCGACTATTTCCTGGTGCTGGCTTTGAAGCCCGACGGGAACTACGGCCGGGGCCGCTACGCCCTGCGGATCACCGCCCCCATGGTGAAGGCCGAGCTCTAAAGAGCTGTCGAGGGCTGCGCCGCTTTTACTTTGCCTGATCCCCCGCGCTTCGGCTAAGCACGCTCCGCTTTAGGGCAGGTTGGAAGCGGGAGCGCGCATGGCTGGAGTGATCGACACCTCTGAGTTCCGCAAGGGGCTCAAGATCGAGGTGGACGGAGAACCGTTCGAAATCATCGACTTTCAGCATGTGAAGCCCGGCAAGGGTTCCGCCTTCGTGCGAACCTCGATCAAGAGCCTTCTCACCGGTCGCGTCCTGCAGCCGACGATGAAGAGCGGCGACAAGGTTGGAAAGCCCGACATCGAGGAGCGTGAGATGCAGTTCCTCTACAAGCAGGGCGACGACTATTACTTCATGGACAACAAGAACTACGAGCAGACCTTCCTGGGTGAGGCGGTGCTCGGAGACGCCAAGAACTTCCTGATCGAGAACATCAACGCCTCGATCCTCTTCTACAACGGCAAGGCGATCGGCGTGTCGCTCCCCAACTCGGTAGATATGAAGGTCGCCAAGTGCGACCCCGGTATCCGCGGCGACACCGTCTCCGGCGCGCTCAAGCCCGCGGTGATGGAGACCGGCTACCAGGTCAGCGTCCCCCTCTTCATCAACGAGGGCGATGTGCTGAAGATCGATACCCGGGACGGCAAGTATCTCACCCGCGTTGCCACCGTCTAAGAGATCCATGGCCGCCAAGCGCAAAGAGCCTTCGTCCCTTGCCTCATCGGGCCTCAACGTCGATTCCCTTCGTCAGATCGTCGAGATCCTCGAGAGCTCCGAGGTGACCCGCCTGGTCTGGCGCAGCGGAGGCGAGCGGCTGACCATCCGCCGCGGGCCGATCGTGCCGGCC
>JBGTHI010000509.1:0-9776 GCA_041746295.1 Myxococcaceae bacterium | reverse complement strand
GGCGGCGGCGCTGCTCTTCAGCGTGCGCGCGGGCAGCTTGGGGGACTCGGCCAGCCCCCGGCAGATCCGGGAGTTGGTCACGGCGGGACTCTTCTGGGGGCTGGTGGTCGGCCTCAGGTTCCATCTCGCGCCGGCCGCCGCGGTCGGTCTGGCCTGGAGCTGCAGGCGAGATCTTCGCAAGTGGAGCCTCGCAGGCGCGGGAGCTGTGGCAGTTCTCGTGGTCTTCGGAGTGGTAGACGCCCTCTCCTGGTCCTACCCTTTCCAGTCGATCTTCCTGAACTTCTGGATCAACCTAGTTCACGGAAAGGCCGCGACCTTCGGCGAGAGCCCGCCACTGGAGTATCTGCACTCCCTTCGGGAGACCTGGGGCTGGGCGGTGATTCCGCTGGGTGGCCTCGCGGCGATGGGATTCAGGCGCTGCGGCCTTCTGGGGATGACCGCTGTCATCATCCTGCTCAGCCACTCGCTGATCGCCCACAAGGAGTACCGGTTTCTAGCCCCATTGCTGATGGTGGTGGTGATCGCCTCCGCCCTTGGGCTCGCGCTCCTTGTTCAGACTTGGCCCCGCTGGGGCTTCGGAGCCTGTGCGCTCTGGCTCCTGGCCTCGGCCGACGGCGCCCGACGCTACGACTGGCGAACGCTGGCTCCGCGGTCGGATGGCTTGGCTCCAAGCCCGATGTGGACCCTGCGGCGCGGGGCGGTGTTTGCCTACCGGGCCTTAAGCACCGACCCCTCTGTCTGCGGCGTGGCCAGTATCGGCTGGGGGTGGGCCTGGACCGGCGGCTATACGTCTCTCCACCGGGAGGTGCCGCTGTTCGAAATCGGCAACCCCGAGGCGTTCCGGCGTCATGAGGCGGCCTTCAATGCCGCGATCGCGCTGGACCGGGGGACCTCCCTGGGGAGCTACCGACGCCAGCAGTGCTGGCACGGGCTCTGCCTCTACCGGCGGTCCCAGGGCTGTCAAGGGGAAGAAGGTTACGACTTCAACCGCTGGCTGGCGGAGCACAACATGTAAGCCATAGGCCGTAAGCTGGAGAACTGAGCGGCGCCAGCGAGGGGCAGGTGTTAAATCAACCCGCGATGGCCGACTTTCAGCTCGTCACCGAATACCAACCCCAGGGAGACCAACCGCGGGCGATTGCCGAGCTCACCGAGGGGCTTCAGCGGGGAGACAAGTTCCAGACGCTCCTGGGAGTGACCGGCTCGGGTAAAACCTTCACCACCGCCAACGTGATCGCCAGTATCGGCAGACCCACCCTGGTGATCGCCCACAACAAGACCCTGGCCGCGCAGCTCTACGGGGAGTTCAAGGAGCTGTTCCCGCACAATGCGGTGGAATACTTCGTCAGTTACTACGACTACTACCAGCCCGAGGCCTACGTTCCATCGTCCGACACCTTCATCGAGAAGGACTCGTCGATCAATGACGAGATCGAGCGGATGCGCCACGCTGCGACGCGCTCCCTGAATACCCGCAGCGACGTGATCATCGTCGCGTCGGTCTCCTGTATCTATGGTCTCGGAACCGCACGCTCCTACGTCAGCATGGCGGTGAGCGCCAAGGTGGGAGAGGACCGCGGAAGGGACGCGCTGCTTCGTACATTGGTGGAGGCGCAGTACGAGCGAAACGATCTCGACTTCCATCGCGGGACGTTTCGGGTCCGCGGCGACGTGATCGAGATCTTCCCCGCGTACGAAGAAGAGCGGGCGATTCGAATCGAGTTCTTCGGCGACACGGTGGAGCAGGTGACCGAGTTCGATCCGTTGCGGGGCCTGAAGATAGCTAACTTGGAAAAGGCGACCATCTTCCCCGGCAGCCACTATGTCACCCCGCCTGAGCAGCGGCAGATCGCCATCGAGAACATCAAGGCGGAGCTTCTGGGGCGGCTCCAACAGCTCAAGGCCCAGGGTAAGCTCCTGGAGGCACAGAGGCTCGAGCAGCGCACGATGTTCGATCTGGAAATGATGGAGCAGATCGGGTTCTGCAACGGGATAGAGAATTACTCCCGCCATCTCTCCGGCCGCTCGACGGGTGAGCCGCCCCCCTGCCTGATCGACTACTTTCCGCGCAATCTCCTGGTGGTGATCGATGAATCGCACCAGACCGTGCCGCAGATCGGCGCGATGTTCCGCGGCGACCGGGCCCGGAAGGAGACGCTGGTGGAGTTCGGGTTCCGGCTCCCGTCAGCGATGGACAACCGCCCGCTCAAGTTCGACGAGTTCGGCGCGCTGGTCAATCAGGTGATCCACATCTCCGCCACTCCTGCCGAGTACGAGCTCCAGAAGAGCAAGGGCGTGGTGGTGGAGCAGGTCATCCGTCCGACTGGGCTGATCGACCCAGAGATAGAGGTCCGTCCCGCCGGCAATCAGGTGGACGATCTGCTCGGCGAGGTCCGGCTGAAAACGGCGGCCAACGAGCGGGTCCTGGTGACCACGCTCACCAAGCGGATGGCGGAGGATCTGTCCGAGTACTACACCGACGTGGGTGTGAAGGTCCGCTATCTGCATTCGGACATCGACGCCCTGGAGCGCACCGCGATCATCCGCGATCTACGCCGTGGCGAGTTCGACGTGCTGGTGGGAATCAACCTGCTCCGCGAAGGGCTGGACATCCCCGAGGTTTCGCTGGTGGCGATCCTAGACGCGGACAAGGAAGGCTTCCTCCGGTCTCACGTCTCGTTGATCCAAACCATCGGCCGCGCCGCGCGGAACCTGAAGGGCCGGGTGATCATGTACTCGGACCAGATGACCGACTCGATGCGTCTGGCCATCGACGAGACCGAGCGGCGCCGGAAGATCCAGCGGACCTATAACGAAGAGCACGGGATCACCCCGACTTCGGTGCGCAAGAGCATCCTGGATCTCGGCTCGCACCTCTACTCGAGCGACAAGCTGAACCTCCCCGCCGCGGCCGAGCCGGGCAGTGACGTCCTGACCGCCAAGGAGCTGGCGGCGCTTTCCAAGGACTTCTCCAAGAAGATGCAGGAGGCGGCGGACAAGATGGAGTTCGAGGAGGCCGCGCAATGGCGCGACCGGGTGCTCCTGGTCAAGGAGATGGACATGGGGCTCAAGCCACCCTCCCGATTACTCCTCTCCGCGCCGACCAAGGCCACCGAACGTACCGCTGGCCGCGGTGCCCGAAAGGGAGCGGGGGCAGGGCAGTACCGCAAGCGACGCAGGTCATGACCTTCAATCTCGAAGAGCGACTGGCGCAGCTGCCCGCCGCGCCGGGCGTCTACTTGATGGAGGACCGCTCCGGCGAGGTGATCTATGTCGGGAAAGCGCTCAACCTCCGCAATCGCGTCCGATCGTACTTCAACAGAGAAGGAGACTCCCGCGCCTTTATTCCGCTGCTGGAGGTGCTGCTCGGCAACATCGAGACGGTGCTCGTCAACAACGAGAAGGAGGCGCTGCTACTCGAAAACGAGCTGATCAAGCGCCATCAGCCGCGATTCAACATCCGGCTCAAGGATGACAAGAACTTTCTTTGTCTGCGGGTCGACCTGAGCCTGATCTATCCGCGGCTGGAGACCGTGAGGCGGATCCAGAAGGATCGCGCGATCTATTTTGGCCCCTACTCATCGGCCAGCGCGCTGCGAGAGACGCTGCGGATCATCAACCGCTACTTTGGGCTTCGCACCTGTTCGGATCACGTGCTCGCCAATCGAAAGCGCCCCTGCCTGCTCCACCAGATTGGCCGCTGCCCAGCGCCGTGCGTTTACGAGATTCCCCCAGAGGACTACCACCGCAGCGTGAAGGAGGTGGTGCTCTTCCTGGAGGGAAGGGCCGATGAGCTGGTGGTGGGCCTCAAGAACCGGATCGCACGAGCAGCGAAGGAGCTCAGGTTCGAGGAGGCCGCGCGCGCCCGCGATCAGCTCTTCGCGATCGAACGAAGCCTGGAGCGGCAGAAAATCGCGGTGGTGGATCCGATCGACCAGGACGTCTTTGGCTTCTACCGGGAAGCCGACCGCTTGATGATCTATGCGCTCTATGTCCGCCAGGGCCGGGTCTCCGGCGGACAGGGCTTCTTCTTCGCGGGACAGGAGTTCCCCAACGCGGAGCTGCTCGCCTCGTTCGTGAACCTCTACTACGGTCAGGACACGCTGATCCCGGAGGAGGTGCTGCTGCCGTTCGAGCCCGAAGGTCTGGAAGGTCTGGACGAGCTCTTGACGGAGAAGCGAGGCTCCAGGGTCCGGGTCGCGGTGCCCAAGCGCGGCGAGAAGCTGGAGCTGGTGGGCATTGCCCAGAAGAACGCCGAGCAGTCATTTCAGGACCGCCGACGCGGCCGGGACGAACTGGCGGCGATCCTCGACCGCCTCAAGGAGGCGTTGTCGCTCAGCAAGCGCCCGGTTCGGATGGAGTGCTACGACATCTCGCACTTCCAGGGAGCGAGCATTGTCGCCTCACAGGTCGTTGCCACCGGGGGTGAGCTGGACAAGGCGCGGTACCGCCGGTTCCGAATCAAGAGCGTCAAGACCCAGGATGACTTCGCCAGCATGTACGAAGTGGTCTTGCGCCGTCTGGCGCGGGGACAGCGAGAGCAGGATCTGCCCGATCTGATCGTTATCGATGGCGGCAAGGGTCAGCTTGCCGCGGCACAAGCCGCGAGACGCGATGCGGGTCCGGGGGCCGAGAGGGTGGAGCTGGTGTCGCTGGCCAAGAGCCGGGAGTTGGAAGGGGAGGGCGCACGAAGCCCCGAGCGAGTGTTTCTACTGAATCGGAAAGATCCGATCGTACTTCCCCAGACCTCGCCCGAGATCTTCATGCTGACCCGCCTGCGCGACGAAGCCCACCGTTTCGCGATCACCTATCAGCAGAGACTGATGCGGAGGCGCAACTTTCATTCAGCTCTGGAGGAGATCCCAGGGGTCGGCGAGGGGCGAAAGAAGCAGCTGCTCCGCCACTTCGGATCGCTCAAGGGTGTTCGCGACGCAAGCCTCGAGCAGCTTTCGGAGGTGTTGGGACCGGTGCTCTCCGAACGGATTCACGCCGCGCTACATGGTGCTGGGGAGGACAGCGAATCGGGAGCCGACGCGGTGAGATTGGCGTCGTTGGAAGACGCGGGAAAAATCGCGGCTCCCGACGAATCCTGAGTGCTTCGGTAGAGCATCGAATGCTCTGGGAAATGCCGCCGAAAATGTCGCAGAAGGGGGGGATTTTGTTGGCCCCTACCCTTGCCGGTGGGTTATACCCAACGCAGCATATTGAAGTTTTTGTTCACGAGGACAGGACGAGGACGCGTCTATGAGGCTCTATCCGAAGGTGATTCCCATCATCTCGCGGGAGTGCATCCAGAAGCTGATGCAAGATGGGGACGTCGAGGTGGAGACGATGCGCATTGCCGATGCGGAGATGGACCTTTCCGCCATCATGCGCGAGTACCTCGCCAACGAAGAGCGCGTCAACCAGGCAACCCGCGAGGCGCTTGAGCGCCGTGGATACGACCACAGCAAGTTCAATCAAGTGAAGCGCGAGATGGCCGATGTCCGCGGCTTCAAGATGGGTGACGAGGGGATCGAGTACGTCATCAATCAGATGATTGAGTTCTTGTTGATCAGCCGGAATGTCGAAGAGGTGTTTGCCGCTGATAACGTATTGCGGCAGAAGATTTTCGCGGTAATGAAACGCCATCTGGATGTCGATGACGAGATTGACAAAGAGGCGCGCTCGCGGCTCAAGCACTTGCAAGAAGGCACGTCGGCGTTCGACATCGAGTACAACAAGACAGTCGAGCAGATTCGCCGGGCTCGTGGCTTGATCTAACCCACCCACTGGCCGCTAGGTATGGGGCTGCCTATACTGTACCGTCAGGTAGTGGGCAGGAGGCGGCTATGAATCAAGGACTGTCGATAAATCGGCTGTGCCGGCCGATCTCGGGGGGCTTGCCCGCCCTTGTAAGCTTTGGGGGGAAGTCGCCGGTCCCCCCAACTCCTCGACCTCGTCCTTGCTCGCTCGATTTATCGATAGCTCTTCAGCTGAAATTGCAGCTCTGCGTGGCTGCTTTTGTCTTACTGGGAGCCGATTTCTCGGAAGCGGCCGTTCGTCGCGCGAATGCGACAACCACCGAGCCGCGAGGATTCTACTCGGCCGGGCGAGCTCCCTACTCCGAGCCCTTCAAGACGGCCAAGGGAGAGATCTCCCTGAATGTGGTGGACCGAGTTGTTGCTCCCTCCGACAAAGGTGTGGATCAGGCGGAGCTCACCGCGGAGTTGGCGATGGCTGCAGACCGCTACCGCGTTGAGCTGGCGGCGGTCGGTGCACGGATGCCCTTTCTCACCGAGGGAGGGGTGATTCTGGAGCGATCGATCTACGGCCGAACCGGAATAGGTCCCGCGCGGCTCCCCCTATCCACCGCGACGGTTGGGCTCTGGGGACGGGCCCGGGTGTACCGGAATGGTGAGCTGGTGACGGACCAGGCGTTGATCCACGTCGCCGCGCTCGCGGCGGGCTTCTTTGCAGATGACGACACCCACCGCCTTCTGCCTCAGAGCCGCGCTCGGGACGGAGAGATCCAGCTTCTGGTGGAAAATCTGCCGCTGGACAAGGTGCCGGGTGGTTTTCTGCAGTGGGTCTACGACGACGTGCAGCTGACGATCGAGGGAACGCCGGTGGCCACGGCGCTGGTGGTGCCGAGCACTCCTGAAGCGCGGCCCGAGGAGCTTCGGCCGGACGGAACCGCGGCCGGGCAGGGGAACGCCACGTTCTACGCCGCTTCTCCGGTCTACGCCTCCAACTCCCTCCCGGCCCCCGCGCCCAACTCGACCGAGTCTTCGGCGGGGATTCCTTCCACTCCCGCCGTCCTCAGCAGCACGGCGTCCGTTGGCGGCCCATCGGTGCAGCCGTTGAATGCGACGAGCGCCGCTCCAGCGATCAGTGGCACCGGGTCGGTCGCAGGCGGCATCGCCGGCGGGATCGGTGGGAGCGGAATTCAGGGAATTGTACCGCTGAACGCGGGGTCAACGCCGAGCGTGGCTCGCTGAAGATGGGGCGCGGTCGCCATGCCGCACCCCACCTTTGCTCACCACTTCAGGCTCTTACTTCCATCCGCCTTGACCGGCTTCTCGCCGGGGCGGCGGACGCCCGACAAGGTCGCTCGCACCGCCCCCAGATCCATCGCCCCGATCGCGGCCAGTGGAAGCCGACGGGCATCGTCGGAGATCCAGATGTGGACCTCTCGCTGCTGCTTGGGGTCATCCACGCGGCGGGCGGTCCCCGAGAAATGCCAGGCCTTGAAGTTGCCCACGGGTACGGTGATTGACTCTTTACCGACCACCTTCCCCTCGAGCCGCCACATTCGGCGCACACCGTAGACCTCGGTGCAGACCGCGAGCCCCTCTTTGAAGGGGAGCTGCCGGAAGGCGACGATCGCTCCGAGGGCATCGAACGCCTCCCGCTCGTATTTCAGCTGCCGTTTCCCCGGCCGCTCCGAGGTGGTGTAGACGAGACGTGCGATGTGCTCAGCGTCATCGAAGGCGACGTCCGCGGTGCGATGCACCCCGTTCTCAACGGAGTCTTCGGCGTAGCGTCGCGGGTGCAAGCTCTTGGCGTCGAGGTAGCTGATCCCGGTGCCCTTCACCTTGCGAACCTTGGAGAAGAAAGTGCTCGTTTCGACGCTCACCTCCACCGGCAGAAGGCCGTCCTTCTTCCCCAAAGTCTTGACCGCCATGGTGCCGGCCCGCGCGCCGACCGCATCCAGCTCGTAGTCCAGCAGCTCGCCGGATTTGAGGGCGCCGCCCTGAAGCGGGGGCAACGGCGCGCAGGGGGCCGCTGCCGCGAGAGAGGACGAGCCCAGGCCCAAGCCCATGCCCGGCGAAGCGAGCAGGAAGAGCGGGAAGAGCAGCCTGGCACCGCGGCGAGCGTGGGTCATGGCTTGGTCGACGCAGGGACCCGACCCTGCGATTCATTCGCCTTCTTCAGCGCGGTTGCGGCCTCTTCGCGCGCGGCCGCCCATTTTTGAGGATCCTCGGTGATCTCGTATCCGGAATGGACCCAACGGCGGACCAGCGCCCTAGCCAGCTCGGCCTTGCCGTTCTTCGCAAGCAGCGTGAGGTACTCGTAATCCTCCAGACCATCGCGGAGCTGTTTCAAGCGCAGGGTCTCCACCGGTGCGTGACGTCTCACGCCCAGGGCCGGTGTGGCCGGGTAGAAGAAGGTCCCATCTCCATTGCCGCCGAATTGGAACAGCTCTTCCCAGGGCGACTTCGACTGATAGGACGCCACGGTGTCGAAGTAGAGCTCGCCTTCGATTCCCACCAGGAAGGCGAGCGGCCCCATCGCGCGGTTGGAGAGCGCGGAGTGGTCGATCATGTACGAAGCCCAATCGTCGTACGCGAGCTCTACCTCCGGGTTGGAGGTCGGCCCCCCGGTGCAGCCGTGCGAGTTGCAGCTCTGGTACCACCAGACCTTGGAGCGGGGGCCCAGCTTCTCCTTTAGTGCCTCGTAGCTTTGAACGTTCTTGCAGGTCTGCCCGCCCGAGCGTTCGAAGAAGCAGTTCAGGTTGGGGCAGAGGATATCGGCCGCCTTGGCCATCGACGGCTCGTAGTAGGAGGTCACTAGAACCGGTACACCCTTGGCACTGTGCAGCCGCTCCGACTGCGCCATCACGGCAGGGTAGTCCTTCGGCTTCGGCTCATCCTTGGCGTAGTAGAACGGCTGAGCGATCCAGCCGCGCGCCCGGAAGTGGTCGCGAACCTGCTGCCAGTACTGCGTCGCGCTCGCGTTCTCCGGAAGCTTGGTGGGTTCCTTCAACTCGATCGAGGTGAAGCGCGCCCCATTCGGAAGCGCCGTCCCGGAGAGAAAATCGCCCTGCTCGCGGTCCAGACCGGAGAAGTCGAGCTTCAAGCGTCCTCCCTCCATCCGCGCGGGAATCGGCTCCATGCTCAGGCCGTGGGGACTGACTCGATGGCGCAGCAGGAGCTCCGAATAGCCGCGCAGCAGCGTGCGCGACTCGGGTGCCTCCGGACTCAGGCCATGGCCCTTGGCCAGGCTGTAAAGCGAAAGTCCAAAGCTGTTGGGAAGGGAGGAGGTGGCTGGCAGGCGAAAGGGAAGCACCTCGAGGGAGACATCGATGATCGAAGGCATGTGTGCGGCGGCGGTCAGCTTGACCTGACCCCGATAGAGGCCCGGAGCCTGTGAGTCGGCGGTGCAGAGCTCTATGTAGGCGACATATGGCGCCTCGGGCGTCTTCTCCCACGGTCTGAAGCTCGCGAAGTTCGAGTCGTCGAGCGGGATCAGGGGGTCCGGCCAGAGCCCCTTCGCCCCTCTGGCATTGGAAGGCGTCCCAACCTCGACGAACGCTTCCCGATAGGGCTTGGGCTTCAGCGGGGCCCCCGGCCCCTTCAGGGGTGCTGTTTCCAGCTTCACCGGGAGCTTGGGCGGCGCGGTGATCTGAAAGCCTTCGCACTCACCCTGCGCGGCGATCAGGCGGATCGCTCCGCCGCCGGCGGGAACCGCCTCCGGGCGAACCTTGACCTGAGCGCTGAGCGCTCGGGCCCAGCCCGAGCCTTGATTTTCACGAGCGAAGGGTGCGGTGGAGATCAACAAAGACAGCGGCAGCACGAAACGGATCACAGCGAAGTTCCTCCGTCTTCGGACATGGGGGACGCGGGGTGGGTGGAAAGGGGTGGAGATGGTTGGGTGCGACCCGGCCGGTATTGCGTCAGCTCCGCCGCCACCGTGCCCAGGAAGAGGTCGGCTTCGATCCGGAGTGGGAGGTGCGCCGCATCGTTGGTGAGGAAGAGCCGCAGATCGCGCTTGGACCGGAACTCACCATCGAA
>JBGTHI010000508.1:0-3461 GCA_041746295.1 Myxococcaceae bacterium | reverse complement strand
GGATAGGGGCTCGTCGCGCGCGCGGCTCGCCTACGAGCGCTTCGTGCTTTCCATTCGTCGAGCACTGGGTGCGATGGCAGGGGTTCTCGGTGGCGTGGATACAGTCGTGTTCACCGGAGGCATCGGCGAGAACAGCGCGCGGGTTCGCCGGGATGCCACGAGCGCGCTCCGGTTTGCGGGGCTCGAGCTCGCCGAGGATACGAACGTGTCGAACAACGGTGACCGCGACATCGCCGTGCCAGGGTCTGGGGTTCGCGTCCTAGTCCTTCGGGCTCGAGAGGACCTCGCGATCCTGAAGGACGTGCTCCTTCTCCAAGAGCACGCATACGAGAGAGTGGAGGAATCACGTGAGCTCTGATCCCGTCCTTGCGTATTCAGACGAGTCTTTTCTCGACAGCGACGCTGGCCGACCTCTTCGCATCCTGGCCGAGTACCTCCAGCCGCTGCAGGCATTTCAGCGGGAGCGGGTTCACGACACCATCGTGTTCTTCGGCTCAGCACGGCTGCGTGAAGACGGGCCACTTGGGCGCTACTACGTGGAAGCCCGAGAACTCGCGCGCCTGGTCACGGAGTGGTCCTTGTCGCTGCCCAGCGAGGCCCGGCGCTTCCTCGTGTGCACCGGTGGCGGGGGTGGAATCATGGAAGCGGCAAATCGCGGAGCGTCCGACGCGGGCGGGCGCTCCATCGGACTCAACATCGGACTGCCTCATGAGCAGCGGCCGAACCCCTACATCACCTCGGGACTCGGATTCGAGTTCCACTATTTCTTTACGCGCAAGCTGTGGTTCGCCCACCTCGCCCGGGCGATGGTTGCGTTTCCTGGCGGACTCGGAACACTCGACGAGCTGTGCGAGATTCTGACGCTGTCACAGACACAAAAACTTGCGCGACCGATTCCGGTTCTTCTCTATGGCCGAAGCTATTGGCAAGAGGTCATCAACTTCGACGCTCTGCTTCGGCACGGAATGATTGGCGCCCGAGATCTGGAGCTGTTTCGTTACGTGGAAAGCCCGGCCGAGGCCTTCGCTGTGCTGAAGCAAAGCCTCAGCGAAGCGAGTGCGTGGGGGACTCCGGCATTCGCGAAGACGTGCACGCCCTGGAGCGCATCCGAGGGTGCTCACTCTCGTCGTCTCGATGGCGACCGACAAGCGCCCTGTGAGGCGCCGAATGCCGGAAATGGCGAGGAATCTGGAAAGAGGGAGGGCTGATGCCGAGAAGCTGAGAACCGCCTTCAACGCTGCCAGCTCGAATCAACCTCGGGCTGAAGGGGACTCACCGTCGCGCCTGCAGTCTTCGTTTAACCAACGCCAACACCGAACCGCGGAGCCGATGAGAGCCGTCTTATCATTCATGATGACGCGCACTGGCACCGAGGCGAGGAGTGGCGTGAGCCGTCCCTTGTCTAGGTATGCGTTCAGGAAAGTGGGGGACTTGAGTTTCGAGATGATCTTCGGTGCGATTCCACCCCCGATGTAGACACCTCCGATGGCCATGAAGTGAAGCGCCACGTTGCCAGTGGCTGCGCCGTAGATGGAGACGAACAAGTCAAGTGCCATGCTTGCCAAAGGACAGCGGTCGGCCGCAGCGGATATCTCGACCGGACCGTTCCCCATCTTCAGCTTGTCCGTCAGCCAGTCCGGCTCCTCTCCGCGCCCCGTGTCGCGAAGGAAGGAATAGAGATTGACCAGCCCAGGTCCAGAGAGAGTTCGCTCGTAGCTCACTCGCTTCCCCAATCTGCTCTGCAGGTACTCGAGGAGGGCAATCTGCAGAGAGTCTCGAGGAGCGAAGTCTGCGTGGCCGCCTTCGCTTGGCATTGGCAGGTGTTCCACACCCGTCCAAAAGAGCCCGGCCTGACCGAGACCCGTCCCAGCGGCGATGACGGCCGCGGTTCCGGGCACAGGGCTTCCGACGTTCAGGTCCACGAAGTCGTCGGAGGACAGGGTGGAGATGCCCCAGGCGTTCGCTTCGAGATCATTGATCAGCGCCACTTCAGGAAGGGAAAGGCGATCTGCTAGCGTCCGGGAATCCACCTCCCATGGCAGGTTGGTGACGACTGCGCGCCCGTTTTTCACCGGGCCGGCCACTCCAATACATGCGGCGTCCACCTTCGCGGGGTGCCTGACTAGGAATTCGTTGAGGATCTGCACCAGGCTGGAGTGGCTACGGCTGGAAAAAGTCTCCGACTGCTGTATCCGCAGCTCAGGGGCCGCCTCCACGAGAGCGAGCCGGGTGTTGGTGCCCCCAATATCTCCAGCAAGAATCAACTCTGACCTTCCCTCTGCCGTGCTGCCCTCTCCCTAAAGGTACTCCGAGCACAAACCTGCGCTTCCGCTCTACACGGAGGAAGAAGGAGTCCGCGGTCGAGCAGCATTCGCTGGCCGTTCGCCTCGATCAGGTACTTGGAGCCCGTGACGGTCTCGGCTCCTCCCCAAAAAGGTCAGCGTGGCGCTGCTCATGCCGCACCTCCTGCTTCCGCGACTGCGGGGGTGATGTGTCCTAATCGAAGCTGTCGGCGGCGCCACATCGTGTACGCGGCGGGCAGCACGAGGAGTGTCAGCAGCAGGCATGACCACAAGCCGCCTACCAGGGGCGCCGCCGTTCGCGCCGAGACGTCCGCTCCCACGCCGCTCTCCCAGAGCAGCGGCATCAGCCCAAGGACGGTGGTCGCCACCGTCATGAGGAGAGGCCGCACGCGCATCGACGCGCCCTCGATGACTGCTGCGTCGACATCCTCAGGCCGCTTCAGACGACCCTCACGGAGGTGTCGCTGAAACGCCTGGTCGAGATAGACAATCATCACGATGCCGGTCTCGGCCGCGACGCCTGCGACAGCGATGAGCCCCACCCATACGGCCGTCGACAGGTTGTAGGACATCGCCCCGAGCAGCCAGATGCTGCCCGCCAGCGCGAAGGGAAGGCTCAAGAGCACCAGCAGCGTCTGCTGCCAGCCTCGAAGTGCGAGGTAGAGGAGGGCGACCACCAGGATGAGCGTGAGGGGGAGGACAATCCTCATTCGTTCTTCCATCTGCGCCATGAACTCGTATTGCCCCGTCCATTGGAGCCGGTACCCTGGGGGGAGGTCGAGACGAGTCTCGACGAGCGCCTTCGCGTCAGTCACCCAGCCGCCGAGGTCGCGCTGCGCCGAGTCGATGTCGGCGTAGACGTACCCCCCGAGCACTCCGTTCTCGTCCTTGATCATCGGCGGCCCGGTGACGACCCGGATGTCCGCCAAGGTGCCCAGTGTCACCGCAGCTCCGGGTTGCCGCCACCGGCCTTCAACACCACTGCTCGCGCTCCCCGCCATCCCTCCCGGCCCTGGGGCAGAAGCCATCGCGGCACCGCTGGAGCCCATGGAACCCATTCCTCCCGATTGGGACCCACCACCTCCGCCGCCCATTCCGCTCATCCCCTGCGCTCGTCCAGAGCCCCCGCCGCTGGACATTGCGGTGGGCACCATCGAG
>JBGTHI010000507.1:0-2157 GCA_041746295.1 Myxococcaceae bacterium | reverse complement strand
CTCGGCTTTGCTGCCGCAATGAGCGGTCGCCTGGGCCTGTTCGTGGTCATCGAGGGCATCGACGGCTCCGGCACCACCACCCAGACCCGCGCTGTCGGCGATGCGCTCACCCGCTTGGGGTGCAGGACTCACCGGACCTGCGAGCCGTCCGGCGGACCGGTGGGAACGATGCTCCGGCAGGCGCTGGCCAAGCGACTTCGCCAGCCCGACGGGACGCCTCTGGCCTCCGAGACCTTGGCTCTGCTGTTCGCCGCGGACAGGCTGGACCACCTGAGCTCCGAGATCCTGCCGGCGCTAGAACGGAGTGACGTGGTGCTCTGCGACCGGTATCTGCTCTCCTCGCTCGCCTACCAGGGGCTGGATCTTCCGGAGCCGTGGGTCGAGGCGATCAACGCTCAGGCCCGCAGACCGGATCTGACCCTATTTCTGGAAATCTCCTCGGAGACCGCGGGAGGGCGTCGCGCGGCGCGGGGTGGGGCGGAAGAGATCTTCGACGGCGTGGATCTTCAGAGCCGCATCGCGCAGCGTTACGCCCAGGTGATCTCCCGCCGTGAGAGGGATGAGCGGATCGTCCGGGTGGACGGAAGCCTTGGGGCTGAGGCGGTCACCGTGCAGATGCTGGAAATGCTCAAGCCGCTCTTGCCACGCTGATCCTCCGAACTATGGGGCGCGCGACCGCTACGGCGGTAATCATCGGGAACGAGGTGCTCTCCGCGAAGGTCGACGAGCAGAATGGCGCCTGGCTGATCCGCAGGCTGCATCGGCAGGGGGTCGAGCTGCTCTCGATGAGCGTGGTTCGGGATGATGTCGACGCGATCGTCGAAGCGGTGGCGCGGTCACGCGACCTGGCCGACTGGGTGATCACCAGCGGCGGTATCGGCCCCACCCACGACGATGTCACCGTGCGCTCGGTGGCCCTGGCGCTGGGAAAGAGGGTGGTCCGCAGCCCGGAGATCGAGGCTGGTCTCCGCGGCCACTACCAGGCGCGAGGGCAGCTTCCATCGCCGGAGGCTTTCCGGCTGGCGGAGATTCCGGAGGGGACCGAGCTGATCGACAACCCGGGGAGTGGCTATCCGATCTTCCTGTGTGATCGGGTCTTTATCCTGCCGGGTGTCCCCGAGCTGTTCCGGAGGCAGCTCGAGGTGGTGCTACCCAGGCTGGGGGGATTACCCCTGTGCGGCCGGGTGCTCCTGCTCGGGGTGGGCGAGGCGGAGATCGCCCGGGCGCTCGATCAGGTCGCGCTGGCGATGCCCGACGTCTCGATCGGCTCCTATCCCCAGTTCGATCCCGCCGTACCGTACCGGGTGAAGGTGACGGTGGAGCATGAGTCTCAAGCGCGGGTGGACGCCGCGATGGCGGCGCTCGTTCAGCGGATACCTCCCAACGCATTCGTGCAATTGGCGGACGAGGGCTGACCCCTAGCCCAGACCCTGCGTTGAGAATCGAAAAACCGCGGCTTGAAGAAGGTCGAGGAACTGCCTTCCGCCGTGAGCTCTCCAACCCTCGGCGCTCTGGATGATCGCGGAGATGTAATCCTTTCTGTCGATGAGAGTCTGGACCGTCTGGAGCGCTGTCGTGCCGGACTGAGAGCCGGTCAGCTCCGGAACGCACCCCTTGATGGCGTCGACCGTGTTGTCCAGGAGGACCACGGCGGCGTGGAGCTGACCGGGATGGTGGGCGCTCGCTTCCTGCACTGCCTTAAGCCCAGCGCCCAGCGCCTCCTGAGACCAACCGCTTCCCGCTGTGGCTTTCCCCTTGAGCGCTTCGGCGATTTTGACCTCAGCGGCCCCGATCCAGCTCGGCCCGGTGATTCTCCTCCTCCTTAGGTCAAAGATCTCGATAGGCGCGAGGGTCGGGGCTTGGACGAGGGGCAGCGGCTTCGCCCGGGTTGTGGCGTCGATATTGTTCCTTTCAAGGAAGGCGAGGTCTTTACGGCTGAAGTCGGTGGAGCTTCTTCCCACTCTTCGCTCGCGAAAGATCGATCCGGAATGGCGTTTGATGATCTCGCCGGTCAGGTAGCCCAACTTCCGCAGATTGGGCTCGCCGGGCGATTTTTAAGTTGGGTGGCGGAACGTAATTGAGCAGTTTTGCGGGCGTTGGCGAGCGGTCCGACTCCAGTCTCGCGATGTAGTGCCAACCAACCCCATTGAGTGGAAA
>JBGTHI010000506.1:0-6176 GCA_041746295.1 Myxococcaceae bacterium | reverse complement strand
CGCGACCATTGTCCGCAACCAGGACCAGCGCTCCGGAGACTACGACAAGCTGAAAACCGAGGACCGGCCTGGCCATGCCGACGCGGTCTGGCGCGAGCGGTTCAAGCACCGCGACCATCGAGGGGGTGGGAGGACCAGTGGTCGGGAGACGCTCTGCCGCGTGGTTGGCGGCGCGGTGGCGGAGGCATTTCTGGCGCGGGACCTGCCTAACGTGAAGACGGTCGCCTTCGTCTCACAGGTGGCGGGGCTCTTCGCTCAGAATCCCGGGCCAGGGCTTACCCGGCAGTTGGTCGATGGCCACCCTACCCGCTGTCCGGATCCGGTCGCGGCCGAAAGGATGGCCGAGCAGATCCTGGCGGTGAAGAAGGCCGACGACAGCCTGGGCGGCGCGATCGACGTGCGCATCGAGGGGCTCCCGGTAGGGCTCGGCGAGCCGGTCTTCGACAAGATCAAGGCGCGGCTGGCGGCGGCGGTCTCCAGCGTGGGCGCGGTGACCGGCGTGGTCTGGGGCCCACCCAACCTCCTCGAGGCGCTTCAACTCCCCGGCAGTGAGTTTCACCAGAAGGCGTCGTCCTATGGAGGGATCCAGGGAGGGCTCACCAATGGCGAGCCGATTCAGATGCGCGTCTTCTTCAAGCCGCCCGCGACGCTGGGATCCTTCGCCAAGGGCGGCCGCCATGACCCCTGTATCTTGCCGCGCGCGGTGCCGGTGTTGGAGGCGATGGCCTCGATGACCATCGCCGATCTCTGGCTTCTGATGCGGGCCCGCCCACACACATCATGAGCCAGCCGAGCCCCGGGAGCTATGCCCCCCCGGCCGACCGCTGGGGCCCCTTCAAGAGCTTCGCGCCGGAGCTACCCGCGGCCTGTCTGGCGGTGGTCGACAAGGTGGTCGCACACAAGCACCCGCGCGTCCTGAAGGCGCTCAAGGCGAAGCGGGAGCGCACCGTGCTGGTGATGCAGTCCGGTGAAGAGGCCAAGTCCTTCGCGGTGCTCGAGCAGGTGCTGGAAGCGGGCGCGCACCTGCCCCGCTCCGCCACCCTGATCTGCGTGGGCGGCGGAACGCTGGGCGACCTCGCCACCGTCGCGGCCCACCTGTTCAAACGAGGCATCCGGCTGATTCAGGTCCCCTCCACCCTGCTGGCGGCGGTGGACTCCAGCCTGGGCGGTAAAGGCGCGGTGGACCTCCATGTGGGCCGGCGAATCATCAAGAACGCGGCGGGCGTCTTCCACTACGCCTCGGAGAGCTGGCTCTGCCCAGAGCTGTTCGAAACCCTCCCAGAGCAGCAGCTGCGCGAGGGCGCCGTCGAAGCCTGGAAGAAGGCGATCTGCCTGGACGCGACGCTGTTCGAGGCGCTGCAGCGAAGGCCGCCGTCGTTGCAGACGCTGATCCGCGAGGCGCGCCGGATGAAGGGCGAGGTCTGCGCCCAGGATCCGTACGAGAGGAGTGGCCTGCGGGCGGTCCTCAATTTCGGCCATACGTTCGGCCATGTGATCGAGAGCGCCTCCCGCTTCAGGGTCTCGCATGGCGACTCGGTAGGGCTGGGGATTCTCTGTGCGCTCGACGTGGGCCGCGCGATGGGCCTTACCTCCGAGCCGCTGGCGGAGAGCGTGGAGGCGGCGTTGGAGAAAGGACCTGGGCTGCTCGGCCGCGGCGCGATGGCCCAAGCGCTACGCCGAATCGATTCCAAGGGAGTGGCTCAGCTGCTCGCCGCCGACAAGAAGTCGGAGCGGCTAGGAGAAGTGAAAATGGTCCTGCTGCGCGCACCCGGCCAGACAGAGCGGGTGGAGATCGCGCCGATGCTCTGGAAGCGGCTGCTCAAGGACTGGCAGGCGGGCCGCAAGCCGGCGGTTCGCTACCGCACCCACCGATAACGGGCCTACCCGCGTATTGGCAATTCGAGAAGCCACTGCGACGCCGCGTTCCTGGAGCTCAACGAGGATGTTCTGGGCCTACTCGCGACGGCCATTTCAACAGACTCTCTATCTTCTCGGCCGGAGTGCCGGGTGGGTAGCGAGGCAGAGGTGTTGGTTTGTTCTCCCACGTGCCACCAACTCCTTCAACGGCCCTCCATGCCGCAAGATGTTCCTCGAGAGAAGGGAAGAGCCAGCCGTTCTTCTCCGCTCTCGTGGCCCCCTCCAGAATCCGCGTGTACTGATGAACGTCGCCCACCGGTGGTTCGGGCTTAAGCTCGAAAGTCTTCCGCTCCCCCAGAGGGTGAAGCACCAGCCACACGCCCGCATTGGATCCCACTTCCAAGCTCAACATCCCTGACGTTCGGGGTGAAACATCGAGGTTCTCCGCAAATGCCACTGGTAGGCCCTTGAGATGGAGGTCCACGGCATACCGTGTAACCGCCGCGGCCTTGGAGGCGCGTAACTCGAAAGGCACACCCTTCCACCGCGGCGTGTTCCGAACGCGGAAATCAAATCGAACGTATGTCTCCGCCTTGGAGGAGGAGAGGCCGGGAGCATTGAAACCGGCGTACTGCGCCAGGACGACGGAGCTGGGGTCGACGACGATGTTGTCAAACAACCTTGCTCTCTCTACGCATAGACGGTCAGGCTCGAACTCGCCCCTTGGTCGCTCGGTCGCCACAGCGGCCACCATCTGCAATAGATGGTTCTGGACGCCATCTACGATTAGACCTGTCTTCCTAAAGTACTGACGGCCCATCAAGCCATCCAGGCCAACCTCGTAGAAGATTCCTTCAACTCGATCGACATAGTCGCCACACAAGAGCTCGTCGAACCAAGAATTGGAGCGCAAAGCCATGCACGTCAGGAGCGGTGGTTCTGCGAGGAAATGATCCATCATGAGAACCTGCCCCGACCTGAACTTTCGGATCTCCCGGGCCAGCTCCGATGCAGCCGCTGGGGAGCTCCCAAGAGGCTTCTCGATGACAATTCGAAAACTCTCTGAGCTCCTCTCGTGAACTCCAAGGCCCTGGAGCACGCCTAGAAGCGGCATGAACAGCCCGGGGGGAACCGCTGCGTACAAGAGGACGTCCCCTTCGACGTGGCGGAGAAAGTTCAGGCTCTCAGGCCTGGTGAGGTCGACGTCGCGGATCGTGAGAGCGGAGTCGAAGGTCGCGAACTGATGGTCAAGTACGATCCCGTCTCCCCGACCTACACGAACGAGCTCCAGATATTGCTCACGCGTCATCCCTCCGCCCAAAAGAGCAATCATCGGGTGTTCGGGGTCGACCAGGTTCAAGAGCGCGGGACGAAGGAAGTGCCCCATTCCCGCCAAATCTCCGTTCGCTCCTGCAACCACAAAGGTGATGCGACGAGACAAGCGAGGCTCGAAATGACCGATTTCGGGGGGCACCAATGCGGGAAGAGATATAGGGATGGGATGGGCTCGCGGGCTGGATGTATGGGGGCCCGAATTCATGTCGGGAACTCCTATCGAGGATCACCAGAGCGCCTGATCCTCGAGGCGCCCCAGAACGGTTGGTTGGTCACGGTTCCATGTATTGATGCTACCGAAGAGATCTCGACACGTCGAACACGAGCTCGTACGTAACGGATTCTCCCGGGGACAGCAGGGGCAGGACGCCGGATGAGCGCGCTGAGGCTCGGCCCAAGATGTGCGCGACGTTCGTCGGCTCGAGCCCGAGCACATACTGACCTTCTCCGAGCATCTTCCATTGGCAGAGCGCGGGCAAGACGGCCGTGTCAAATGACATCGAGACAGCGATCCCGAGCTTGGCGTTGCGGAGTCCGACCTGTGCACGACCCCTGTTCAAGGTATGAAGGTAGACCCGCTCTGGGTAGCCTCGGACTGGAGGAGTCAGCTCATGCCAAGGGTCTCCTTCGGCCTCAGGGCCCTGTGGGGCTACTTTCGTAGATGAGATGGTCATCTGAGCGTCCTCGGAGAGCAGTGGCCATCCGAAGTTACAGTGGTAGAGAATCATGTGGGGCTGGTCGCGCGGCCCGTGGTTCGTCACAGTGTCGGTCACGCTCACCTTCGTCGACCCGACGGCGGCACGAATCATCCGGCGAAGCTCGAGGTTCTCCTCGTGCACGGACGCCTGTCGAGTGAGGCCCTCCACGACGAGCTCGTCACCATCAACCGCCGCTCGCGTGAGCGTCGCCGGTAGAGCCCCGAATCGTCCGTGCTGGCCGAACTTCCGTCCCTCGTCTTCGCACGGAGGACCAAAGTGGTCCAGACCGCACGTCGCCAAGAGTCCGCCACCGAAGGTGCGCAAGAAGTTCGAGCCGTGCGCGTCGTAGAACGCGGGATGTGCGATCCCTGTCGGTGACATCCAGGCGAGCGGAATACCGTGAGCCGTGATTTGCCCGAGATCCAACCCGCGATCCGGGTGAACGTCGAGCTCCAATCCGCCACCGGTGACGAGCCGAAGCCGACGAGCGCCACGTGCGGGCCCGTTGTCGTCCGTGAACGCGTCGATGCGCGCTACCTGGGCGAGGTGGCTGAGTCGGGCGCTGGCGTCGGTCAGAGAGAGTCCATAGAGCGAGCGGACCATAGTTTTTCCTTCTGCGGACGGTGGCAGCCGGGTCGAGCCGGTGTGGTCACCGGCGCCGAAGTTGTCAAATAAATTAGGAGCTGCGGAGTGCGCTCTGCGTCCAGCAAGACGCTACCATGTGTGGATGGCATTGGCTGCGAAAGCGGGCGTGTTGTGGGACGTGCCGACGACGACAAACCCGTCAGCACGACGTGGGCAGCCGATCATCAGCATGGACGCCAAGAAGAGAGAGCTGATCGACCTGTTCAAGAACTAGGGTCTCGCGCGTGGCGCAAGACTCTCATCGATGTCGGCATCTACGACTTTCCGAGCGATGCCGAGGGTGTCGCGATTCCCTATGGTGTTTATGACGTGACACGTGGTGACCATGAGACCAATTAAGCCCCGGTTTAACTTTCGGTGCTCCGTGGCCTCTGCGCCACGTGGATGCTCTTTGCATGCTTCACACTTGCAGATCCTGCCTGGTCCATTGATCATGCCTCTTAAAGAGCATGCTGGAAACTGCGTGCAAGTGACCAAGTTATTAGATTACGGCCCCCTACTGCGACGGCAAGGATCACCGATGGCCGCGCGCCCCACAAATATGAGCTGCATCAGTCCTACTGCCATCTGGACGGGAATACTGATGCTGGGGCTAGTCGGGCCCTCTTGTAGCCGTCCGGAGCGCGGACCCAGCCTGACCCTTCCCCTCTCCGGTTGCACTCTCAAGGGACTCGGCTCGGAGGCGCGTTGCGGAACCCTGGAAGTGGTGGAAGACCGCTCGAAGCCCGGTTCTCGCCACATCAGCCTCCGGATCGCGGTCCTCCCCGCGATCTCGCCCACTCCCGACCCCGATCCCCTCTTTCTGTTGGCGGGAGGTCCCGGTCAATCGATCATCGAGGCCGCGGAAGGGGCGCTCCCCGCCTTTGAGCGAATCCGCCGACGGCGAGATCTCGTCTTGGTGGATCAGCGAGGAACCGGAGGCTCCAATCCGCTCGACTGCGAAGTGACCCGTCCCGGCGCCGGCCTCTCCGACCGACTGAACTCCTCGCTCGATCCGGCCGTATTCAAGGCCTGCGCCGAACGGCTGAAGGACCGGGCCGACCCGGCGCAGTACACCACGGCGGCGTCGGTCGCAGACCTGGAAGAGGTCCGAGCCGCCCTGGGCTACCGCAACATCAATCTCTGGGGAGCCTCCTACGGAACGCGGCTGGCGCTGGAGTATCTGCGCCGACATCCCAGCCGCGTGCGGGCGCTCGCCCTGGACGGAGTGGCGCCACCCACTCAACGATTGCCCCTCACCTTCGCGGCAGACGCGCAGCGCGCGCTGGAGCTCACCCTGCGCCATTGCGAGGGCAGCCCGGAATGCGCTCAGGCGTTTCCCGCCTTGCGTCAGCGGTTCGATGAGCAGCTGCGATCGCATCGCCAGGGACCGATCCAGGTCGAGGTACTTGACCCGACCTCCGGCGAGAGAGAACCGATAGTGCTCTGGGCGGACCGGTGGACCACCGTGTTGCGGGCAATGCTCTACCTGCCGGAGACGGCCAACCTCCTCCCTCTGGTGCTGCTTCGAGCCTCCCAGGGTAACTGGGGCCCCTTTGCCGCGCTCTCGGAGAAGCTCTCCTCAGGCTTCGGCAAAGGATTGGGGCTGGGGCTGTTCCTTTCGGTGGTCTGCGAGGAGGATGGCTACGGTCTGACCCGTGA
>JBGTHI010000505.1:0-7185 GCA_041746295.1 Myxococcaceae bacterium | reverse complement strand
TCTCTCGGCGTTCCGGAGGGGCCGGCGTTCGGGAAGCTTCAGCGCGGCGAGCCGGTAGAGGCAGCCGACGGCCGCTGGGTTCAGCCCACCGAGGTGCTGGGGGATTCGCGCCCCGGACGCAAGGTGGTGATATCCGGCGACACCCGCCCGTGCGCCCAGCTCGTCGCGGCAGCCCAGGAGGCGGATCTGCTGATCCACGAGTCGACCTTCTCGGACGATGAGCAGGAGCGGGCCAAAGAGACGCGCCACTCCACCGCGCGCGAGGCGGGCCGGGTGGCGCGCGAGGCGAAGGTGAAGCGGCTGGTCCTGACCCATCTGTCGTCGCGCCACGATGTGGAGCCGGGGCGGCTGTTGGGTCAGGCGCGGGAGGAGTTCAAGGGGCAGGCGGAGGTCGCCTTCGACGGCCTTACTCTGGAGCTGCCGCTGCGAGAGTAAGGCAGTTACCTCTGACCTAAAAGTTTAAGAATACTTTCCGCCGCATCTCGGAATCCTGTTTCGAGAGCAGCGGAGAGTCCCTCCGGACCTACTTCTTTCAAATCTGCAAGACTCAGATTCGCGAATCGTGCCGAGAAAGCTTCTCGAGCTGCCTCGTCCATCAGAGGTGAGATCCCCTCGGATCCCTGATAAAACTGTTTTACCAAATTCGTCATCCTGTCTATATTTTTCGGGTCTGGATCTCTCGCTAGGGTGGTCCAACCTTTTAGACCTATGTGGCTCTGATCAGCTAGACCTTGCTCGACCAAGCGCATTAAGGTTTGGTCGGTCATCGGTTGAAGAGAGCCTGCCGCCGATACTACGCAGGCAGCGGCGGCTTCGGGCAAAGCAGTTGCGGTCGCAGTTTCGGTAACGCTTCTCTCCACCACCTGCACAGCCGCGTCTGAATGGGCGGATATACCTTCCGCCGATGCTGACTTGCCGGTCAGCCAGTTGACGGCCCTTTGCCCTATTTCGGTGCGAGAACCCATCTCGGTGCCGCCGGCAACAACCCCCACCGCAACAGCCGCTTTCGCCATCCTGGTGCCCATCTGACGTTTGTCGAGCGGCTCACCCTTTCTGCGCGCCACGACGGTGTCATGGACCGCGACACCAGCCGCGGCGACGGCGGCGGCACCTGTAGCGACTGCCAAGGTTTTCCCGTTGGGTCTGATGATGGTCATGACGGTCTCTTGCAAGAGGGCATAAGGGGTTATCGACAGCGGGCGTAAGATTGTTTCGGCCCCTTTGTTCTTGAAAAATCTCGAGAGGTTGGATTCGAAGCAAGAGTAGACGCACCGATTAACCGTTGCAGATAGGGCCGGTTGGGCCAAGGTTCCAATCCATGACGACGACGCGAAAGAGGCGCTGGCCTTGGGTAGTGGGTGGAGTTCTGGCGGTGTTGATTGTCGCGGGCGCGGTGGCCGTTAGCCGGGTCGATGCGGTTCTCAATGAACAGGCCGCCGCCCAGGCGGTCAAGTTGAGCCAGCGGATTGGCCGTCCGCTGCGGATCGGCAACGTCTCCCTCAAGCTGCTCACTGGGCTCGCGGTTGAGGTCACCGACGTTCATGTCGACCCGCTCTCCGACGAGGGCTCCGACGCTCCCCCGCTCCATCTGGACAAGGTGGAGGTAAAGGTCGGTCTGCTTCGCGCCCTTGTGACGCTGGGCAAGGAGGTCACGGTCAGGAAGGCGGAGGTCTCCGGCCTGGCGGTAAACGTGGTGAAGCTCAAGAGCGGCACCACCAATCTGGAGCGGATCCAGATCCGGTTCGCCGAGACCGCCTCACCCGAAGCGAAGGAGAAGGCCAAGGAGCCCACTGAGCCCACCGATCTTTCCTTTGTTCGAGTCAATCGGGCGGAGCTCAACGACGGCCGCGTTCGGATGATCGATCGCAGCCAGGTCAACTCGCGCGAGCTGTCGATCACCGACATCGATCTCTCGGTGGACGACCTGCGCGCGGGCCAGCCACTAGAGGTGCTCCTCAAGGCGGCGATCCTGGCCAAGGCGCAGAATTTCGAGCTGAGGCTCAAGGCGGCGCCGCTGCCCAAGACCCTGATCCCCACGCCGGAGCAGGTGGCCTTGAAGCTCCAGCCGGTGGATCTCAAGCCACTTAGCCCCTTCATTCCCAAGTCGGTGGGGCTCGAGGGCGGAACCGTGCGGGCCGATCTCGAGGCGCATCTAGGCGCCGCGGTGCCTGAGGGGAGCGGACCCACCACCCTCAAGGGGAACCTCAAGGCTTTGCAACTGGCCTTCGTCGGAACCGGGGGGATCGAGGGTGGCAAAGCCCTCGACGTCTCGCTGGACGCCGACGTGAAGGCTAACGTGGTGAAGGGGGATCTCGAGCTGAACACCCTAAACCTCGCGGTGGGACCGGCGAAGCTTCTGGGCAAGGGCAAAGCGAGCGGACTGCTCGGCAAGTCTCCGAAGGTGGAGGGGTTGGAGATCCGCGGCGAAAATCTGGATCTCTCCAAGGTCGCCGCCCACTACCCGGGGCTCACCCGGATGATGGGGGGCACCCAGGCGACTGGCCCGATCGGCCTGCTGCTCTCGGCGGCGGGCGCCGCCGGCACCGCCGCACTGAAGCTGGAGGTAGACCTCACTCCCGTGCGCCTGGCGGTTCCGGCGCAGCTCACCAAGGCGGCCGGCGCGCCGATGAAGCTCTCCGCGGTGGCCAAGGGCAGCGGAGACGAGGCGATCGCCTTCAACGGAAACCTGGATCTCTCCGGCGTGGACCTCCGGCCCGGGCTATTGGTCAACAAGGCCCCGGGCCAGAAGACCGACCTGACCTTCGCCGGAAGCTACAAGGCCGATCCCACCCGGCTCGAGCTCTCCACCCTTACCGCGCACCTTCTGGCCGACACCGTCGACGGGAAGCTGAGCGCGACGCTAAAGGACAGGTCGACGCAGTTCGACCTATCCCTGAAGAGCGCACGCATCGATGCCGACGCGCTGATGATGAAAACCGAGGTTCCGGAGAAACCGCTCCCGCCGGAGGACCCGCACCGGTTCGATGGCTACCGCGGGAAGATCAAGGCGGAGGTCGGCGCGGTCCGTGTGAGTGGCGCCGACCTGACCCAGCTCAAGGCGCAGCTGACGATGGTGGACGACGCGCTGTCGGTCGACGCCTTCAGCTGCAAGGCCTTCAGCGGAACGGTGGTCGCCGACGGCAGCAGCATCCGGCTAGGACCCGTGGAGCGGCCATTTGTCGGCAAGCTGCAGCTTCGAGGGATCGATATGGGCGCGGCGGCCGGGACGGTCTCCACCAGGAAAGTGGCGGGAGGAACGTTTGAGGGCGACATCGATCTCAAGGGCACCGGCACCGAGCTGGACAGCTTGAACAAGACGCTGGTGGGCCGCATCGAGGGAAAGATGCTCGACCCCGTCCTGCTGGGAACCGATCTACTGGCGGAGGTCACCGGACCGTTGGCCAAGGCCCTGCCCTTTGGAGGGACCGCAGTGAAGTCGTCGGTCAACAACACCTCTCTGGGCAAGGAGCTGCCGCTCGGTGTGACCATCGCCAATGGCGTCGCCCAGCTCAAGAAGCCGATCACCGTCACCCGGCCGGATATGGGGCTGGCGCTGGACGGCGGGATGCAGCTCACCGGCATGTTGAACCTGGGTGGAACGCTGAGCCTGCCGCCGCGGACCATCAGCGCAATGACTCAGGGCAAGGCGACGCCGAAGGCGCCCATCCCGCTAGCTCTAAAGATCACCGGACCGATCTGGAAGCCGGTCGTCTCTGGCCTGGATCTCAAACCGGCCGTGAAGGCGATCGCCGCCCAGGCGGTGGGCGGCCTGGCCGAAAAGGTCCTGGGGGACAAGGCCAAGGTCATTACCGACGACGCTCAGGCGGCTAAGGATAACGCTCAGCAGGTGGCCCAGCAGCGCGCCGACGAGGAGCGGACCAAGGCCGAAATTGAGGCGAAACAAAAGCTGGAGGCGGAGAAAAAGCGCACCGCCGAGAAGGCAAAGCAGGGGTTGAAGGGCGTCCTGGGACGATAGCTAGGCGAGGGAGGGGAACAGCCACGCGCTTTCCGGCTCAAGAGCTGTCGATAAATCGGCTGCGCCGGTCGATCTCGGGGGGCTTGCCCGCCCTTGTAAGCTTTGGGGGGAAGTCAGCGGTCCCCCCAATTCCTCAGTTCGCCGGCCGAGCTGTTCCGTGCGCTTGCGGGCCTCGGTCTCTGCCGCGGCTCGGCGGCAGAGCCGGCACCAGGACTGAGGGACCTGCCGGCCGCGAATGGTCCGCATCCCGAAGTCCTGGTCGGTGAGACCGGTCCAGCCGCACTTGGGACACCGCTTGCGGTAGGGCGCCGCCCGGGCCGGACCGGTGCCCTCACGTCCGTGTTTCACCACCAGCTCGAGCGCCGCGAGGAAACCGTTGCGTGACTTGCGCGGGCGACCGGCTGAGAGAGAGTTCTGCATGGCCAGTTCCTCCAGGATTCGTCGTGATCAGGAGTAACATCTACCCCTGACACTGAACAGGCGTGCCCTCCTGTCGGTGGAGTGGAATCGCATCAAAACCATTCCGATCGAAAATCAAGACCTTGCGAGGGATCGAAGCAAGCTGTGGACTGATCACAACCGCGCAAGTGATCGATCTTCCTCGGCTCCCCGAAATTTAGATGCGATCGCCCTATCCTGTCGGCCACCTGGAAGTGCCTGGACCTACTTGCTGAACGCACCGCCGATGCCGCCAGCACAGGCGCTCCAGAGCGCCCCACCCATCGCGCCGGCAATGCCGCCTCCGACGAGCCCGAGGACTGCCCCCACCCCTCCGAAGAGGAGGCCGAACGTCACTGCCCCGCCGAGGGCACCCGTCAGTCCACCGAGGATGGCGCCTCCCTTCGCCGCAGCCCCGGCGTGGGAAGAAGACCGAGGGGGTTGGTAGATGGTTTGGTAGGCCGGTGGGTAGGCTGGCGGAGAGGGGCTATAATCGATTGAGTTGCTCACGGAGGGCTCCCGGGTGGAACTGAGGTGATTGTCGCCAGTCCGCAGAGAAGCGTTGCCTTACTCGAATGCGGAGAGCTTCTGTCTCAGCTCTTGAGAGTCGCGAGCAGCGCCCCCAGCAGGTTGAGCTGCTCGATGGGAGCCTCGATCGTGAGGTTGGGAGCTCCTCCGATCAGGCGGTTGGCCTGGAGCTGAACCCGCTCCAGATAGCCGGGCACCTTGAACATGCTCCCCTCCGCCTGCACACTGGTGGGCTCGCGATCTCCGCGGACCGCCGCAACCGCCGCCAGCCCTGCCGCCACCAGGTCGGCTGAGCGGTCGTACAGCGCACGCGCGACTGCCCTCTCCTCTTCCGACCCATCTGCCAGCACGGCGGCGAGCTCCTCTCCGGTCCGGGGCCGCCGCCGACTGTGCGGCAGGATCAGCTTGAACAGCTCCGGCAGGTACCGGCCGCCGACCGCCTTTTCATAGCGGCTCTGCCCCGGTGAGATCGACATCCGGTCGAGCTGATCGTCCCAGGGGGTCAGGTGGGGCGGCCGATAACGGTCGGTCTCGAGACTGAGCGCCATCGGCCCCTCCCAGTCCAGTGCCTTCAGCTTCGGCGCGGTCCGGCCATCGAAGAAAGCGGCGATGTTGGTTCCCGTCCCGGCGATCACTCCCATGGAAGCACCTCCGCGAGCGGCCCCTGCCAGGAGCGCCGCCACCGAGTCGTCGAGCACCGTGAGTTCGCCGAGGCGAAGCCCCTGCCGCTCTGCCGTGGACCGGAGGAGCTCCCCCACTTTTTGTCCCAGCAGCTCCGGAAAGCTGACCTCCTTGCCCCAGCTATCGATGGTCGCGTCACCTTCGGGAGTGAAGTGCGCAGGGAAGGTGAAGATGTATCCCAGCCGCTGACCCTCGGCTCCGAGCCGCTTGAGCTGTTCGACCTGCCACTCGAAAAGCAGCTCCGCCTTGGACGAAAGCTCCTGAGGCCTGCATGAAGTGACCTGTTCGACCTGATCCCCTCGGGTGGAGGCCACGCGGAGATGGGTACCGCCCCACTCCACCACCATCACCCTTTCCGAAGCTCCGGCAGTCCGCGTGGGCGGAGCGAGAAAGCTGGGCTTGGCGGGAATCTCGCGGCCGTCCGATCGAAGTCCCTCGCGCAACCGTTGGATCAGCGTGTCCCGGACCTCCTTCAGCTGGCGAGGTGAGAGCTCAAGCGCCGGGGGTGGGCCGGCCCTCACCGGATGGAGTAAAGAGCCTCCCACCTTGCCCACCTTGCCCAACCTGCCCATGACCCCTCACCGAGACCCTGGGCCGACGCTCAGGATCAGGCGGCACGGGATTACCTGAAAGCCCTGCCGCAGCGAAAGGGGGCGGACCACGCTAGAACAGAAGTCGCCACGCCTCGGCAGAGGAGGTCTCTCTGGGACTACCGATGTAGCTACTACGTTCTGCTCGATGTGATGGCGCGCCGTAAGGCCTGAGGATAACGAGGGAAGCACGGTCTTTTTCTACAACCCCAGAACGTAGTAGCTATCTCGCTCCTGCAAAAACGTTCGTTCCCCCGGCTCCGACGAACTCAATGCGCAGATCGAACTTCCGGAACTCCTCGAGCCGCCACGTGGCAAACCAGATGGGATTCCCTCGCGGGCAGGCGCCAAAGCGTGAGATCACGGCTCAGGAGGAGGCCGGCACCAGTCTCTCACGCTTCCCCATAGGAGCCCCCTCCCGGGATCAACTCGCACGCTCTACCGCACGCCCTTGCGGCTTGTCCCACCCGCCCGTAACTCCTCCTCATGGCCATTGAAAGCATCAACCCCGCCACCGGCGAGCGGTTCCAGACCTTCGAGCCCATCACCAACACCGCGCTCGAAGCCAAGCTCCAGACCGCGATCACCGCCTTCCGCGACTGGCGAAAGGTCGACTTCAGCCAGCGCGCGCGCCTGCTGCTCCAGCTTGCAGCCCTCCTCGAGGCCGATGCGGCCAAGCTCGGCCGCCTTGCCGTGTTGGAGATGGGCAAGCCGCTGCAGCAGGCGGTGGACGAGGTTAAGAAATGTGCCTCCGGCTGCCGCTACTACGCCGAGCGGGGCGAGTCTTTCTTGAAGACGCAGACGCTTCCCCTAGGCCAGGACACGGGTCGGGTGGAGTTCCAGCCACTCGGACCGGTCCTGGCGGTGATGCCGTGGAACTTTCCCTATTGGCAGGTGCTGCGCTTCGCGGCGCCCGCGGTGATGGCCGGGAATGTCGGTCTGCTCAAGCACGCCTCCAACGTCCCCCGGTGT
>JBGTHI010000504.1:0-3226 GCA_041746295.1 Myxococcaceae bacterium | reverse complement strand
GCCACGAGGAGCGTGAAGAGCAGATCGACGCCTTGGTCCACAGCGGCGCGACTTCGAACGACCTTCGGCGGGCCGCGAAGTCTATCCGCCGGCGCAGCCGGCCACTCCTGCTCCCAGTCCAGGCCGTGCTGGTGCTGCAAGGCATTCTACCCAGCGACACCCGTGCCGCGCTCAATGCCAAGGCGCTCAACTGGCTGGCCAAGCGCTTTCAGGGAAACCTCGCCGGCGAAGGTCTGCAATCGGGCGCCGAATGGGCCACCTCGATGAGCAAGATGCTCAAGTCCCCCACCGCCCGGGCCGCCAGCGCGATCGCCGCGATCGCCGCGGGGATACGAGGCATCGACCGGATCGTCTACAGCATCCAAAGCAATGACCTGAGCAAGACCTTCTTTCAGGCCGCCGAGCGCTGGGAGGAAAATCCCCCTCCCGGCCACGAGCCGCCGAAGAGGCCCTGGGCAGAGATCAGTACAGAAGCTGAATCTCGGTTCCCCGATAGTAGTGCGCGAGAATCCGCTCGTAGCCCCAACCTCGATTGGCAAGCGCACGAGCCCCCCACTGGCACATGCCCGCCCCGTGACCGTACCCTTTTCCGGTGATCCGGAAGGCGGCGCGAATCGGCTCGACTTCGAACCAGAGGCTCTTCAGCCGGTCGTAGCCGACCTTTTGTCGCAGGAGCACCGCATCGAGCGTCTGTCCGCTGCCGATGTCGAGCCGACGGACGTGGCCGGTGGAGGTCCGCTTGAAGATCTTGAGCGTGTCGATCCGGGAGCGGAAGAGATTCTGCAGCTCCCTCTCCGTCACCGTCGTCGCCCAGGCGGTGGAGCTGGTCTCGGCGCAGGGGCAGGTGGTGGGCTTGAGATATGCCAACTCCCTTCCGAGCGCGTCGAGCCCGGATTCCGTTCTCCCACCACAGGATGCGTGAAAGTAGGCCTCCACCGGAACCAGCTGGTAGGTCAGAACCTGTCCTCTCGTCTCCTCCACCGCCTTCCGGGTCCGCGCGTCTTCGTTGCGCAGCCCCTGGTAGACCTGATGGATGACGTTGCTACCCAGGTGAAAGGGCTCGTCGAAGGCGGCGATCTTCTTGTGCAGGGCGTAGGTTCGCGCGGCCACCGCCTGGGCCTTGAGCGCTTCGGGTGGAAAGCTGCTGGGCATCTCACTGCCCAACACCCCCGCGAGATAATCCTCCAAGGGGAGGACATTGACCGTGAGCAGCTCCCCCTTCAGCGCGCTGACGACCAACTCTCCGCGCATCATGAGTGTTCCTGATTTCACCGCGTTCCGGCCGGCGGCCCGGAAGCGCAGCGCCTGCACAGGTCCCAACCCGCTGCCCTGAAGCTCGACCTTGCCTCCCCGGCGAAGCAGCACCACCGCCCGATCGCCGGAGAGGGTCTTGAACCTGTCGCCGGCGGAGAGCGCCACCGCCGCCTTGAGACCCCCACCCGCCAGCTCGAGCCGATCGGGAGTGCTGCCAACCGACACCCGGACCGTCTCGACTGCTCTCTCCGCCCCGAGCGAAGGAGCGGCCCACAGCACCAGCAGCGCCGCAGCCATGCTTCGCCAGGAGATGGTCGCAGGAGGAAAGAGCACGGTCGGCGCACGTGCCTAGCATCCGATTGCCCATGCGACAACGAACGCCGTCAGCTGCCGACGGCCAACGTTGTCCAGACCTGGTCATACGGACAGGCACAATCGGTCTGCTCGGGCTCCGGATAGACGTACCGTTCGCCCTTGTAGTTGCGCAGCACCGTCTCACCCTGGCGCCGCTCGACGACATAGTCGGGCTGTAGCGTCACCTTGCCGCCACCGTCCGGGAGGTCAACCGCCAGATGCGGGACCGCCAGACCGGTGGTATGGCCCCGCATCGCTTCCAGGATCTCGACGCCCTTGGCGAGCGGCGTGCGCAGGTGCTCCAAGCCCTGAGCCAGATCCATCTGGTGCAGGTAGTAGGGACGCACCCGCATCCTGAGGCAGGCATGGGAGAGCTCCCGGATGATCCGCGCATCGGAGTTGATGCGCCGGAGCAGCACCGCCTGGTTCTCCACCGGCACGCCGTGATCCACCAGGAGCTCGCAGGCGGCGCGCGCTTCGGGGGTAATCTCTTTCGGATGGTTGAAGTGGGTCACCACGTAGACCGGCGCATGGCGCCTCAGCATCTTGGCCAGCGCCTCGGTCACCCGCATCGGGAGGCAGACCGGCACCCTCGTTCCGATTCGGATCATCTCCAGATGCGGAATGGCCTGGAGCGGCGCCAACAGCTCCTCGAGGCGGCTCTCCGTCAGGAGCAGCGGATCGCCGCCGGTGACCAGCACATCGCGGATCGCGGGCGTGCGCCGGATGTAGTCGATGCCCTCTCGCAGCGCCTCCTTGCCCAGCTCCGCCTCTCCGCCCTTGGTGATGCGCCGCCGGGTGCAGTGGCGGCAAAAGACCGGGCAGCTGTCCAGAGCCAGCAGCAAGGCCCGGTCGGGATACTTGTGCACGACCGCCGGCACCGGCCGGTTCCTGTCCTCGCCCAGCGGATCGAGCCGCTCGCCGGGCCGCACCCGCGCCTCCTCGACCAGCGGGATCGCCTGCATCCGCACCGGACAAAACGGATGGTCGCGATCGACGAGCGACAGATAGTAGGGGGTGATCCCCAACCGAAAGAGGCCGGCCGTGTCGCGGCAGCCGGCCCTCTCCGCGTCGGTCAGCGGGATCAGCTTCTCCAATGCGTCGAGGCTGCGGACGGCGTTCCGCATCTGCCAGCGCCAGTCGTTCCACTGGTCTGGAGGTACGTCCGGGTAGAGCTGAGTCCAAGCTTGGTTCATGGGAGGGGGGCGGAGAGCGGTTTATACGGGCGACGGGATGCGGGCAACCAGGCGAACAGGCAAACCTCTAACTCCGAGCCCGCCACCACTGCTGACCCGACTCCGGCAACGTGTAGAGAGGGTCGTAGTACTCGTAGCGCCTGCTCAGCGCTTCCGGATCGTCCAGCTCGATGCCGGTCCGATAGTTCTTGGTCCAGTACGAGATGCCCTTCTCGCGGTCGTACTCGGCCACCTGGTGCACCCACCGCTTACCGACAAACGGCACATCGCAGAGGATCCGCGGGGTGGCGAAGCCCGGCAGGTAACCCATGATGTCATGTTGAAGCGCTTGCGCCTCGTGCACCGCGAGCCGCCAATGCTCGGCATTGGGGATCAGGTCGCACATGTAAAAGTAGTACGGCATGATCTTGCCGTGATCGAGC
>JBGTHI010000503.1:0-3594 GCA_041746295.1 Myxococcaceae bacterium | reverse complement strand
GGGTCCGGCGCTCGTGGCGCGCGCCCAGGAGCGAGCGGTCGAGTGGAGCCTGCCCTACGTTCACCGCGGTCGAAAGGAGCCGCTGGCACCACTCCTCAAGCAGGCCGCGGCGCTGCTGGTCTTCGAATCGGACGGGCTCGTTCTGACCGATGGCCAGGGCACTCTCCGGGCGCAAGAAGGGATGGCCCACCTGCGTGTGCACCGGTTCGAGGTCGGGCCGCTCGACGACATGCTGCTGAAGGTCTCTCGATTGACGACGGGAGAGTCGGTGCTGGACTGCACCCTGGGGCTCGCCGCCGATGCGCGGGTGGCGGCACGGGCGGTGGGCACGGAAGGCAAGGTAGTGGGATTGGAGGCCAGCCTCCCGCTCTATGTCCTGGCGGAAGAAGGTCTGGCCGCTGAGGATCGACCGCGCTCCGCGCCGATCGAAGTGCATCTTGCGCACGCCGGAGCCTTTCTCGCGCAGCAACCCAACCGCTCCTTCGATTGCGTGTTGCTGGATCCGATGTTCGGTCGTCCGAAGAAGGCCTCCGCGGCCTTCGAGATGCTGCGCCGCTTCGCCGACGCGTCGCCCCTCACGCCCGAGCTTGTCGCCCATACTCGCCGGGTCGCCCGCCGCGTGGTGGTCGTGAAGGCCGCGCGTTATTCGACCGACCTCAAGAAGCTCGGTCTTCTTCCTGAGCCCTGCACCCGTACCGCCACTGTTCTCTGGTCGAGGATCGACGTCGCTCAGCCATTCTGAGGGCGCGATTGAACCTGGGAGGTTCAACAACGCTCTCAGTTGCGAGATCACCCTGCTGTTCTCAGGTCTCTGGCTCGCGGGTGGCGGCAAGGTGGTGCCGGCTCCACGCTCAACACCCAAGGGCGTTGTTGCCGGGACCGTATCCGGGCTCACCTCGATGCTCGCCCACGCGGGTGGCCCGCCCGTGGCGATGTACCTCCTGCCTTTGGGCCTCCCGAAGTTGGTCTATGCCGGGACGACCTACCTGTTCTTCGGGGTGGGGAACTGCATCAAGGTTGCCCCCTGGCTGGTTCTTGCCCGCCCCTCGGTGGAGCTCTGGCTTCTGATGGCGATCTGTGTGCCGGTGATTCCGTTCGCGGTCTAGACCGGCTGGAAGCTGCACGAGCGCCTCGATCGGCAGCAGCTGTACCGGGCATCGTCCAACGGAGGGCGCCCTATATCCGGGAGGCAGGCACGGAACGTGAATCAGCCGCCGGGATGGATGAACGGAGGCTTCTCAAGCTCTCGGCACGGCAGCTGGGATTGGTGACGGCGGAGCAGTGCCTGGCCCACGGAGTCTCTCGGCGGCTTCAGTGGCTTCGAGTCAAAGCAGGAGAGTGGAGCCGCCTTCGTGCGGGCGTATTCAAGGTCGGGACCGGCCCACCGACACCGGACGAGCAAGAGCTGGCAGTCCTCCTCTACAGCGGACCGCAGGCGTCACTCTCTCACTTCAGCGCGGGGCGGAGGCTTGGTCTCGACCTACCCTCGACCTCGCGAATCCATCTGACCGTCCCCAACCACAGACGGTTTCGGGCCCTCTCACAGGTGACCGTGTGGCGTTCTCGCAACCTCGAACCGGCCGACGTCGTGCGCCAGGGACTCTTTCGAATCACCTCGGTGTCGAGGACCCTGCGAGACCTCGCGTCAGTGCTCGATGATCGCTGGCTTCGCGCCGCAGTCGATTTGGGGATCCGGCAACGGTTGCTCAGCCTCCAGGCCGTCCATCAGCTCCGGTCGGAGGACCGCAGAGGATGCCGGGGCGCGTCCAGGTTGCGAACGCTGCTTGAGGAGTACAGAGAACCGTCCGAGGTAGCAGACAGCGCTCTCGAGTCCTTCGCTCTCGAGCTGACCCGCACGTTGAAGCTTCGGCCTGTTCTTCACCACCGGATTTGTGAGGAAGGAGCTTGGATCGCCGAGGTCGACCTCGCCTGGCCGAGTCACAGGCTCTGCGTCGAGTTGGACGGCTGGCGGTACCATGGCAGCCCCCTCGCATTTGCACGCGATCGCGCTCGTGATCGGAAGCTCTCCGCGCTGGGGTGGACCGTGCTCCGCTTCACCTGGGCCGAGGTCTCACATCGCCCGAATCGGGTCGCCGACGAGCTCAGCCAGGCGCTTTCGCGTACACCGGAAAGGAGATCACTCTGAGGGCGCTACTGAACCTGGGAGGTTCAATTGCGCCCTCGGTCCTCGTTACTTCGCCGGGAAGAGCCGGATCGCGGTGGCGCCGGTGCGCGAGGAGACGTGGAGCGTGGGCGGATTGGTCATCGTGTCCAGCTCGAGCCGCTGAATCTGCCCATCCGGAACCGGATACTGCGCTCCGGTGAGAGCAACGGTCTGATTGGTGTCGGGATCGAACAGCTTCAGCCCGCTGGTCGGACCGGCGAAGACGATTCGCCCGTCCGGGAGCGCAACCAGATCGCGCACCTTCTTCTCGCTGAGGCCCAGCTGCGTCTGCGGATCGTAGACTCGGAAGCTCCGGTAGTTCCACATCGCCACGCCGTAGTCCGGGTCGCCGCTGGTGCGCGACTCGCTGGCGAACCAGACGTTACCATTGGGCGCGACCGTCACTGCGCTCAAGTGAACCGTGTCGCCCTCGTGCGGCACCTTGAAGACCGGCTCGTTGATAAAGCCCGAGCCGTTGCCATCGGCCTTGGGGTACGGATCGCCGAAGGCCCAGGAGAACGCCTTGGCGCCTGCGCGATTGACCCAACCCTCATCGTTGACATTGTCGACGTTGCCGTCGCCGTTGAGATCCTGGGTCCCTAGATTTGGGTGCCAGACGATCTTGCCTGCCGTCCACTTGCCCGCGGTCCAGAGATGGCCGCCGTCCGCGGCCGGGGTGAGCGCCAGCCCTCGCCAGTCCCCCATCCGTTGCCCACCCTCGGAGCTCTCGGACGTCCCACCCGAGCACGGAGTGAAGTCAGGGGGGATCCGGCAGACCCGAGCGTGGAGGTGGTCCGCCACATACTCGTTGTTCACCGTCAGGAAGAACTCCCCCTTGTCGCCGGGGATGGCCGGGTTCGGAGGCCGGGGCGCGCGGTAGGCGTCCGGGCGAATCAGGGTCACGCCGTGGTTCAAGCCGACGTACAGCTCGTGTTTGTGCATCCGGTGATCGAAGATCATCCGCTGCACGGTCCGGTTGTGCCAGTAGCGCCCACCGTGGCCCGTGGCGACCAAGTCTATCCGGTTTACCTCAAGGCTGCCGTCCGCCTTGAGCCGCACGCGATCCAGCTTGCCGGAATGGCGGTTGGGGTCGTCCCATTCCTCGGTGCCCTCGTCGATGCCCTTGTAGCCGACGAAGACCTCGCCCGATCCACCGCCGACGATCTCGGTGATACCCGGGTCAGCGGCGCCGCCCAGGATGGGGCAGGACTTGTCACCGCCGCCCAGCCGGCTGTCGCAGTAGCTGGCGGGATTGGACTGGAGATGCAGACCGTCGGCGGCCGCGTAGCGCTTGAACGTCGTCTCGCCCGGCTTCAGCAGATAGAGGGCCGCGTTGGTGGCCACCCAGCGGTTCTGGCTCTCGTCGGCGGTGAAGCCGACGATCGGCTGCTCCAGGATGCCCTCGGCGGTGCCGTAGCTGACGTTGGTCA
>JBGTHI010000502.1:0-3905 GCA_041746295.1 Myxococcaceae bacterium | reverse complement strand
CTGGACCGCGCCCGGCTGGGCCCGGCTCTGGTGCTCGCCCCCACCTCGGTCGCCTTCAACTGGATGGAGGAGGCGCAGCGGTTTGCCCCTGGGCTGCGGATGGTCTCCTATGCCGAGGCGCTCGACCGGGGAGGGACGCTGGAGCGGCTGGGCCTCAAGGACGTGCTGGTCTTGAGCTACGGGCTGCTCACCCGCGACATCGAGCGGCTGTCGAAGGTCTCATTTGCCACGTTGATCTTCGACGAGGCGCAAACCCTCAAGAACCCTCTCACGCATAGGGTAAGGGCGGCCCGGGCGCTGAAGGGCGGATTCCGGGTGGCGCTCTCCGGCACGCCGCTGGAGAACCATCTGGGTGAGCTGTGGAGCCTCTACGCGGTGGTCTTCCCCACCCTGCTCGGAAGCTGGGAAGCGTTCCGCTCCCGGTTTGCCACGCCGATCGAGCGCAAAGCCGACCCGACCGCGGCGCCGGCCCTCGCGCGGGTGCTGCAGCCCTTCTTGCTGCGCCGGACCAAGGCACAGGTGGAGTCGCAGCTCCCGCCGCGCACCGACGTTCGAGTTCCCGTGGTGCTTTCCCCAACCGAATGGACGCTCTACGAAGACGCACGACTCTCGGCGCTCTCCCGGCTGGAGGGGCGCGGATCGGCCACCCACGACGGCGAGCGGCGGATCGAGGTGCTGGCCGCCCTGACCCGGCTCCGGCTCCTGGCCTCGCACCCACGGCTCTATGATCCCTCCTCGCGGGTGGACTCCTCCAAGCTGGAGCGACTGATGGAGCTGGTGCGGGAGCTGCGAGAGGAAGGGCAACGAGCCCTGGTCTTCAGCCAGTTTACCTCGCATCTGGCATTGGTGCGGGAGACCCTGGAGGCCGAGGGGATCGCCTACGAGTACCTCGACGGCTCGACGCCGCGGGGAGAGCGCGCTTCACGGGTGAAGGCCTTTCAGGAGGGCGATGCGCCGCTGTTCCTCATCTCGCTCAAGGCGGGCGGCTTCGGCCTCAATCTGACGGCGGCCACCAGCGTGATTCTGCTTGAACCCTGGTGGAACCCTGCGGTGGAGGATCAGGCCTCCGACCGGGCCCATCGAATTGGGCAACAGCGGCCGGTGACGGTCTACCGATTGGTCGCGCGAGGAACCATCGAGGAGCAGATGCTGGCGCTGCACGAGCACAAGCGGGCGCTGGTGGCCGACGTTCTGGAAGGTAAGGATGGGGCCGGCCGACTCTCCACCCAAGAGCTGCTGGGACTACTCTCTCAAAGGCTCCCTCAGATGGCGCTCGCCGCCGGCTCGTGCTGACCGCTCGACTCTCGCGGGCGTTGCGGGACAGGCCTTTAGGCTCCAGTCCAGCCCCATGATGCTCCTGCCTCTCCTACGAAGCCGCCGGTCGGCGCATGTGGAGGTGAGGGACGCCCCCGTCATCATAGGGTTCCCCCTCGACGGCAAACCCAAAACCTTCGTAGAAGCCCCGGAGGTACTGCTGAGCGCCAATCACCACCTCCGCCTCTGGGTACTCCGCTTTCAGGAAGGCCAGGGCGCGCCGGACCAGCTCTCGGCCCAACCCCTGCCCTCGCACGGTCCCTCCAAGCACCACCCGCCCGAAGCTGGCCTCGGCATACTGCGTTCCAGGCGGCAGGATCCGCAGATAGGCCACCAGGGCGCCGTTCCCATCCGTCCCGAGCAGGTGAAACGCCGCCCGGTCCAGCCCATCCGGGTCCAGGTAGATCGATCGCTGCTCCACCACGAACACATCGGACCGAAGCGTTAGCAGCCGGTAGACCTCCTCCCCGGTCAGCTCGGGGAACCGCTTCCATCGCCAGTCGATCATTTCTCTCCTCTAGCGCACCTCTGGAAGCCTTGAGGTTCGTTTCCCAACGCATTACGACCGGAATCCGATGACGACCGCCGCCGGCCGCGATTCCCCCTTGGTCCTCCCTGGCTCTTCCGCCCTCTCGCCCTTTCGCCTCCAGAAAAAGATGCAGGCGCTTCAGGCCCAGCAGTCTGCCTTGACGGGGCTCTCCGCCCGCTACCTGCACCTGGTGGATCTGTCCCGCCCCCTCACCGCCGCCGAGCGGGGGGTCCTGGACCGGCTGCTCACCTATGGCCCGCGCTCGCAGGCCTCCGAGCCGGCAGGAGAGCTTCGCCTATGGGTGGTCCCTCGCTTCGGCACCACCTCCCCCTGGTCCACCAAGGCCACCGAGATCGCCCGCCACTGCGGCCTGGAGGTGGTCGGCCGGATCGAGCGCGGCGTGGAGTACCGGATTCAGGGCGAGGTCGCTCCTTCCGCCCTGAGTCCGGTACTCCACGACCGGATGACCGAGTCGGTGGTGCTGGATCCGCACGAGGTCGCCCGGCTCTTCGCCACCCACGCCCCCCAGCCTCTTCAGACGGTGGATCTCCTCTCCGGCGGCCGTGCGGCACTGGAGAGGGCTGACGCGGCTCTGGGGCTGGCCCTCTCTTCAGATGAACTTGATTATCTGACCGAGAGCTTCGCCCGGCTGGGGCGCAATCCCACCGATGTGGAGCTGGTGATGTTCGCTCAGGCCAACTCGGAGCACTGCCGCCACAAGATCTTCAACGGAGGTTGGGTGATCGATGGTCAGCCGCAGGGGACCACCCTGTTCGAGATGATCCGGGCCACCCACCGCGCCAACGCAGAGGGGGTCCTCTCCGCTTACAAGGACAACGCCGCAGTCTTCGAGGGCAGCTTCGCCACCCGGTTCTTTCCCAATCCCGAGGACGGCCTCTACGCCGCGCACGAGGAGTGCGTTCACGTGCTGGCGAAGGTGGAGACCCACAACCATCCCACCGCGATCTCACCCTTCCCCGGGGCCGCCACCGGCTCGGGTGGGGAAATCCGCGACGAAGGCGCCACCGGCCGCGGCGCCAAGCCCAAGGCGGGGATGGTCGGCTTCTCCGTCTCCAACTTGAGAATTCCCGGCTTCGAACAACCCTGGGAAAAGCCCTTTGGGAAGCCGGACCGAATCGCCTCGCCTCTGGAGATCATGCTCGAGGCGCCGTTCGGCGCCGCCGCCTTCAACAACGAGTTCGGCCGTCCCGCCCTTTGCGGCTACTTCCGGAGCTACGAGCAGCCGCTCAGCGAGACCCTGGCGCTGGGCTACCACAAGCCGATCATGGTTGCCGGTGGCCTGGGCAGCGTGCGGCCCGAGCACATCGAGAAGCAGCCGCTGCCGGTGGGCGCCGCCATCGTGGTCCTGGGGGGACCCGCCATGCTGATCGGCCTGGGGGGTGGATCTGCTTCGTCGCTCACCAGCGGGCAGAGCACCGAAGCGCTCGACTTTGCCTCGGTGCAGCGGGGCAATCCCGAGATGCAGCGCCGCGCGCAGGAGGTGATCGACCGCTGCTGGGAGCTGGGCGAGGAGAACCCGATCCTCTCGATCCACGACGTAGGCGCCGGCGGGCTCTCCAATGCGCTGCCGGAGCTGGTGCACGGCGGAGGCCGGGGCGGCCGCTTCGACCTCCGCGCGATCCCCACCGAGGACCTAGGGATGTCGCCAATGCAGCTCTGGTGCAACGAGGCGCAGGAGAGATACGTCCTGGCCGTAGCGCCGGACCGTTTGGAGCGGCTGGTGGCCTTCTGCCGGCGCGAGCGGTGCCCCTACGCAATAGTGGGCGAGGCGACCCAAGCCGATCGCCTGGAGCTCAAGGATACGCTCCACAAGTCCGACGCCGTCTCGATCCCTTCTGACCTGCTCTTTGGCAAGCCGCCCAAGATGCTGCGCGACGTCCGCCGCCTCCCGCCTCCGCAGCTGCCGCTGGATACCGCCCGGATCGATCCCCAGGAGGCGGCGCTTCGGCTGCTGCGGCTCCCGGCGATCGCCGACAAGGGGTTCCTGGTCACCATCGGCGATCGGACGGTGGGCGGCCTTTGCGCGCGGGATCCGATGGTC
>JBGTHI010000501.1:0-4333 GCA_041746295.1 Myxococcaceae bacterium | reverse complement strand
ATCGTCAGCGGTGTCCCGCGGCTTTCGAACAGCACCCGGTAGATCCCGCGCTCGAACACGCTGAAGCCGAGCTGTTTCAGCTCCTCGGACTCCGGCCGGGGCAACGTTGCCACGGACGCTGACTTCGCTTCAGGTGCGCCTGACCCTTCCCGCGGGCGAGAAGCTCCGCCTAGGCAGCTATCGCCTTCGGCTCTCTCCCACGGCTGAGAACTGGTGCGGGTGTACTCGCGTCCGACGCAGATAGCGCGGCTGCTATCTGCTTGCCAACCGCCCGTGCGACAGGCGGCGGAAAAGCGTTCCCGACCTGCCGGTAAGCGTTGGTCTTTTTGCCAGCGATCTTCCAGCTAGCTGGAAAGCCCTGAATCGTTGCTGCCATTCCCACGGTCAGCCGGGGCATGCCCTTGTGCCCGGGTGGCGGTGGCTCGTTAGCGACGCCAAGTCCGTCCACCCCGAGGCGTGCCCATTGAAGCCGCGCACGTGTGGGGCCAAGGTCCGGGCCGCCGTGCTTTTTCGATCCGCCGACAAGCGTAGGTGCGATCCCATCAGCTCCGCGACTCCACTTCTCAGCTCCACGCCAGCCCTGGCTCGCCATGTCTCCGAGCAGCGCCTCCCCAACAGTCTTTGCCCGGCGCTTCCGGGGTTCCGGCCACGCGAACCCAGACGCGTATTCAGACTTGATTGCGACCAGCAGGGTCCTCGGGCGAAGTTGTGGCACCCCGAAATCCGAGGCGTTGAGCAGCTTCCAGGAGACCTCGTAACCCAGGTCCACAAGCTCTCTAGTCAATGAGTTTCGGTAGTCCTCGAAGCGCGCATCGAGCAACCCGCGGACGTTCTCAAGCATCACAGCGCGCGGTGCTGCCTCGCGGACGAGCCTGATCGCCTCTGGGAAGAGATCACGATCATCAAGGTAGCCCTGCTGCTTACCGGCCTTCGAGAATGGAGGGCAGGGAACACCGCCTGCGAGGAGGTCAATGCCCTGGAAGTCAAAGGCATGGAACCCGTGCAGGTCGTCCTCAAGAACTGTCCAGTTGGGTCGGTTCAGGCGAAGGGTCGCGCATGCGTGGGAATCGAGCTCCACGAGCGCTGCGTGTTCAAATCCAGCCCTCTCCAAGCCCAATGCCTGGCCGCCGGCACCGGCGCAGATTTCCAATGAGGTCAGCGCCATGTCGCGTCTCGCAGAAGGTTTCATACGGCTAGCCTACGGGGTCGACCAGCGCCTCGTAAATGCCCGATTTCCAGGGATTTCTCGGGCCGACTGGATAATGCTATGGTCGGTGCCGGACGGAACCGGAGTTCATCGATGGAACTCCCTTGCCTCCGTGAGCGCGTTCGTCACGCGCTCCACGCAGAATTCAAGGTCGTCCTCGACCTGGAAGTCCCAGAAGCGCAGGACCTTCCACCCCTGGGCTTCCAGCGCCTCCTTCGCGAGCCGGTCGCGCTCTTGGGTGCGAGTGATCTTGGCGTCCCAGTATTCCCCGGACTTTCCGAAGGTGAAGTAGTCCGGGTGGCCATGCCAGAACCTGCCGTCGACGAAGACTGCGATGTGCCACCGGATGAACGCGATATCAGGCTTGCCGGGCACCCCTTTTGGATGGCAGCGCCAGCCTCGTACGCCGCTCGCATACAACGCGCGTCTCAGCATCAGCTCCGGCTTCGTGTCCTTTGACCGGATGCGTGCCATGACCTGGCTCCGAGTTTCCTTCGATAGAAAGTCGGTCACTCGATGGATTGTCGCGCGTTAACGCGAGGGCGCTCGCGGCGAAACCCGAATCAGCTACATCCGTCGAACTCGCGCCGGCGGAAGAAGGTGCGCCGCGTCATAGGTCGTCAATTAGGTTCACCGTGGCCCGTGGATCAAGCGGCAGGGACCTCGCGGCCAGGCTAGCGAGCACCGGCTTCTGCTCTGGATCGGCCGTCAGGTCCGAGGCGATCTTCAGCGTTGCGTCTGCAACGGCCGTCCCGTCATCGAGGGTCATGTTCACCCCGTCCCGATACTCCGCTGGGCACGAATCCAAAATGAATTCGTGAAGAGCTGAAGTAGTCGCGATCTGGCGGACGACCAGCTCACTTCGGCGTAAGTTCATCTCCTCTGCGAGCGCAGCGGAAAGTGCCACGATCATCGCTCTCGTTGCGAGAGCCTCCTCGGCCACATGGCTACTCATCCGAGTCGCCCCGTAGGGGTCTCGCTGGCCGGCCGCGCCCTGGCCCTCGGCGACGAGCTCGCTAAGCCATTCGATGTGCTCGTGATAGCGCTCGTGTGCGACGAGCAACTCGAAGGAGAGGCGGACGAGCACTGCGCTGTCGATTGACCATTGCGGTTCCTCCTCAAGCACCCTGCGCTGCAACTCACTAGCCAGTGTGAGCACTCCCGCGGCCCTGACGTAGATGCCGGGACGCTGCGGGGAGCCCTCTTGAGAGGCCCCATGCCGGCTCTGGTACCACGCCAAGGCCTCGATCCCCCCATGGGACAGATCTTCGTCCGAGACCGGATCGAAGCTGCCCTTATCGAGGTGCGCAGCGAGCCTTCCCGATTGTTCTGCGCCCAGGTCCCCTCCGAGAATCTCGGTTACCTCGTGACCGCGACTTGGATCAGACTCTGGCCCGTTCATATAGGCCTCCGGCGGCGCCTAAGGCGAGTCGAGGATCGGATTGGCGAGGTCTGCGCAGGGGTCACGGGCTCGGGTGGACGCAACCTGCAACCCGAGATCGCGTAATCGCGGCGAACTGTCGCGAGCCACCTAAGCCCCGGGCGTTCAGTCTGCCTCGCCTGGGTAGGGCGGCTCTGCTCGCCCGAGTCCTTTGGCCAAGAGCCTGAAGAACTCGTGCCGTCGGCTCGGGTTGAAGTCCTCACAGATCGATTCAGTGTCCCTGAGGATCAGGTCGAGGTACTCGTCCAACTGAGGCCTCTCATGCTCCTCGAGACGCTCCCAGAATGTCCCTGGGGAGCCTTCGCTTCGGCGGGGATCCATCTGAGGAACAGTAGCCGCACCCAGGTCGATCCTGACGAGGTACGTGGTGCGTGGCGACTTCGCCGGCTGGCTCCTGTCAGATTGGTCATCTTTGCGCCGACGTGGGTCTGGCGCTCGACAAATGGGAGGACGGACATGGAATCGACGAGACTGGCGGTGGAACTCGACGATGAGGAGAGGGAGTTCCTGATGACCCTCATGGCCGACCGGCGGCCGTCCTCGCACGGCATCGCACCCGGGAAGGGATCGGACATCGGCCTAATGCCCGAGGACGCCTACGAACGCCTCTGGCATGCGGTTGACGAGCGATTCAGGAGCGCTGGCGTTGACAGCAGCCCCCATACTGCTGGCGGCCTGCTATTGCAATCGAGACAGCCACTCGCAAGGCTCCGCGAACTCAAGATCGTCCGGAGCGCAAATGCCCCGGCTGGGGACTTCGCCGAGTGGCTGGTCGTCAAAGCAACCGAGGGCACGCTGGCGCCGCCGTCGCAGAAGGGCTGGGACGTGAGGACCAGCGACGGTCGCAAGCTCCAAGTCAAGGCCCGCTTCGTATCCAATCCAGTGAAGGCTGGTCAGCGCCAGCTCTCGACATTCCGATCCTTCGACTTCGACGAGCTAGTCGTGGTCCTACTCGACGATGAGCACCCCGTTGCTCGGGTGTCCTGTATCCCGCGAGCAGCCGTCGAGGAGCAGGCGAGGAACGATGACTACGTTGGCGGGAATCGGGTCATGGCTTCGGACGAACTACTCGACGGTGGCGAGGACTGGACCGATCGCTTGCGGCAGGTTGCGTCAATGCGCCTCGACAACTACCTGGGTCCAACTCCGTAGGGGCTGCAGGCCTCCGTCTGGCTGGGAGACACGTGCGGCTGACCTGATGACATTCGACCAGGCCCTATCCGCTTTGCTCGCGCTCGTCGGCCAGCGTCTCGAGGTCAACGTCTTCGATGCTGGCGAAGTCCCGCACCTCATCGCCAGCTTCGGCGGCACCCTCGAGGGCGGCCACTCGATGACCGGCGGCGAGCCCTCCGAGCAGGAAGCGATCTTCGTCCGCCTCTCCGCCGGCCCCGAGGTCGCCTCCCTCAGTCTCGACCGCGAGCTCTTCTCGGCCGGGCAAAGGTACCCCGACGGGGCGCTCAACCTGCGCTTCGGCACCGTCGAGCTGATCATCGCCGAGCGCCGCTGAGAGCCGGGTCCAGAACGACCAAAGTCCGCCGGCGACGGCGTCCGCCCACACCCGCTCCAGACCGACGAAAAGCCGCCGGGGCAGCAGTCCGCCCACACGCGCCCCAGAACGCCGAAGAGACCCCGAGGACCGGGAGCACCCACTGGCGCATCCCGGTCCCCTGATCCTCTTCCAGAGG
>JBGTHI010000500.1:0-2801 GCA_041746295.1 Myxococcaceae bacterium | reverse complement strand
CCGCCGCCTGGCCCGCCGAGTGCTCGGTGCCGATGCACGGCCTCTGGGCGCGCAACGTCGAGAACGCCGTGATCGACTGCCCGCTGCTGGAGCCGAGCGTCGCGGGCGTCGAGCCGTGGCGGATGGAGAATTGCACCTTCCGATGAACCCGACCCGCTCCCCCCGGACCCGAGGCGTGGCGCTGGTGCTCGCGCTCGCCATGCTGGTCCTCATCAGTGGCCTTCTCGTCGCCTTCCTCACCTCGGTGAGGACCGACCTTGTCTCCTCGCAGGGATACGCGAACGGGGTGAACACGCGGATGCTGGCCGATTCCGCGCTTAACGTGGTGATTGGCCAAATCCAAGAGGCGAGCCAGCGCCCTGGCGAGGCGTGGGTGTCGCAGCCCGGCCTCATCCGGACCTACGACACCGACGGGGATCCGGTAAAGGCCTACAAGCTCTACTCGAGCGCCGATCTGACCGTCGATGGCGAGTTCAACCCGCTCGACGCCGACGGCGAGCCCGCCGATGTGCCGGCCGACTGGCGCGACCAGGGCGCGGATGTCTATGTCGATCTCAACGAGCCGTTGCTGGGCGGGGCCTCGCCGGTGTATCCCATACTCGATCCGCGTGCGCTTTCTCTGGTGGAGGGCTTCGAAGCGCCGACCGAGGAGTTGCAGGACGGCAATGGAGAGCCGGTTCTCTACGAGGACGGCACGAACGCGAAGGCCATCCCCATGCCGGTGCGCTGGCTCTATGTCTTGAAGGACGGGAGCCGGGCGGTCGCCGAACCGACCGGGAAAACCGGTGTATCGACCATCGCTGGGGCGGGGCCGGACAATCCGCCGATCGCGCGTCTCGCGTTCTGGACGGACGACGAGAGCGCGAAGATCAACATCAACACCGCCTCGGAGGGCACCTACCACGACGCGCCCGTCGCAAACACCTACAAGGGGGGGCTGGGCATCAAGGAGAAGGATCCGATGCCCTCCTCCTATGTGCCCGATCCCGAGAATGCCGTGTACGACCTGGATCTCGCGTGGTTCCAGCCCGCGCGGCTCGAGTATCAGCGCTATCCGGGGCATCCCGCGACCACATCGCTGTCGCCGGTCCTCTACGATTTTATCGCGCAGGGCCTGGGAGGCTCACCGGCCCGCAAGGACGTGCTCGAGGAGATCTACAAAATCAGCCCGAGGTATTCCGGCGGCACCGGCAGCTCTCTCTCGGGAACGGCGCGTCCCGCCACCAGTTCGTTCGTTGCGCTCTCGGACGACCGGCTCTACGCCACGCTCGACGAGCTGCTTTTCTCCAGTCTGTTCGACGGCCCCGCCGACACTCGCGGGGAGAATCGGCTCGACGCTGCGGGGAAGCGCCGCGAGCTCCTGAGCATCGCCAAGTTCTTCACCACGGCGCGCAGCAACGCTCCCGAGCAGACGCTCTTCAACTCGCCGCGCGTGGCGATCTGGCCAGTGGACCACGATCCGGCGCGGCGGACCGCCTACGACAAGCTCATCGCCTTCTGCGGGACTTTGAGGAAGCCCGGGCCCGGCAATCCGAATGGCTCCGTCCCCTACTATTTCATGCGAAAGAATCCGCTGAGCGCCACCGAGGATTGGAATCTCACGACCGACGGCGAGGCAACGAACCAGAATCTCTACCGCTATCTCCAGGACCTCACGAGCCGCGACGTTCCCGGGTTCCCATCCGGGGAATTCTCCGCACCGACCAAGTGGGGGACGGAGGAGCGCGACCAGGTGCTCGTCGAGGTGCTCGACTATGTCCGTTCGACGAACCTCATCGACAAGACCAACACACCCACCCCGACGCCCTACACCACAGGCGAGGTGAAGAAGGTGGGCGGAAAATGGACGCAGGATTCGAATCTCGGGATCGTCGTGCCCCTTGAACCGCCGCCGGGAACGCCCGGTGCGGGCGCGAAGGGTTTCGGGCGATATTTTACGATCAGCGAGCTGGTCCTGGCCTCGGCGGTCGCGAAGCCCACGGGCGATCCGGACGCGTTTCCAAGATCGCCAACACGCGAGATTCAGTTCGCGCTGGTGCCGGAGTTCTACAATCCCTCGGTGGGTCATCCCTCGCTGGCCTACGCGTTCCGCATGGAGTTCAAGGGACTCGATGAACTGAAGCTGAATGGGCAGAGTCTCTTTCAGCAGCCCACGCACACGCTGCGCTCGCCCGACGCCCTCGTGCAGGGCCTTGGAGGCCAGGACCTCAGCTACAACGGCGGAAACATGGGCTTCAAATGGTATGCGAACAAGAACATGGCGGAGCGCTCGCCGGACGAGATCTACCCGGTAGGGCAATTGACGCTCCCGAGCGACACCACGGGCACGATCTCCGGCTCGGTGGAGCTCGAGCTCTGGTATGATCCGCCGAGTGGCGGTACGCCGGTTCTGGTGCAGAGGGGGGACTTCGTCTTCGACGGAATTGGCTTCACTGCTCCCACATGGGTACCTCAAAAGGACATGCAGGCCAAGGACGGAAGCGGCTATCTGTATCCGAGCAATGCCGATTGGACCGGGTTTCTGGACAGGCGGCTGGACGGGACAGACTTTTTCTTTAGCGGCAAGGGGTTTCGCTACAACCCAATCGATCCGGCGACGGGGCAGCCCGCGAAGGACAGTAAGGGCAAAACTGTCAATGCGGAAGACGACTACACCGACTGGGCGGTCAGCTTGGTGCCGGATATGGCCGAGGTCGATAGCGACTACCGGCTGGTGAACGCGATTTCCTCGACCGAGGATCTCGGAGCGCGCTTCCAGACGCATCCTTGGGCTGGCAACAGCATGCTAGCCCACAGCCTGC
>JBGTHI010000499.1:0-2554 GCA_041746295.1 Myxococcaceae bacterium | reverse complement strand
TGATCGCCGCGGCGCTGCTCTCCGACGGACCGGTCTCCCGGGCCGTTCCTCCGCAGGCCCGGTCTGTCCGGGCCATTCCGATCGAAGCGCGGTGCCTGGCGGAGCGCATCGGCCTTCTGCGCACCCTGCTGCGCCGCGACGGCGCGCGCTTCTCACTCCTCCTGGACAACGCCCCTTCCGACCCCACGGGGTTGGGCCCGCTGCACGATGCGGTGGAGCGGTTCCGTCAGGACGGGCTGCTCCAGGTCGATTACCGCGAGGAGACCGCCTTCTACCTACCGGTCGCGGCACGCCGGCTGGAGCTCTCCTTCCACAAGAACACCCTGATGAACCGCCTGGCACCGGTCTCGATCGTGGCCGCGGCGGTGCTCGCACGCTCCGAGCCCCGCATGCGCGAAGCGGTGCAGGCGCGGGCGCTGGTCCTCTCCCGGCTGTTCAAGCTGGAGTTCGTCTACCGGACCGACGCGACCTTCGAGGAGCTCTTCGCCCGGGCGGTGGAGTTGCTGGAAAGCCAGGGGCTGCTCCTGGCCTCGGCGTCGGGCATCGCCGCCGCACCCGAAGGCCACGCGCTGCCTCAGCTGCAGTTTCTGGCCGGGCTCCTTCGGGATCTGCTTCAATCCTACCGCTTGGTGGCATCCACCGCTTCGCTGGCCGGCGGAGCCGTGCCAAACGAAAAGGTTTCGCTCCGCGCGGCGCTGGAGCTAGGGCGGCGGCGGCTGGAGTCAGGCGAGCTCAACACCCCAGAGTCGCTCTCACGGCCGGCGCTGGAGAACGCGCTGCGGTATCTCAAGGGCTCCGGTGAGCCGCCGGAGCAAGTGGAGATGGAGATCGGGCGCTTCTTGGCCAGGCAGTGATGAATCTCGGGGGGGGGGGGGGGCAAGCGGCATCAGATCGGCGTCAATTGAGCCAGGCCCGCCTGGATCACCTCGAGGGCACGTTCGGAATCTCCCAGCGTCGTGGTCGGATGGGTTACCAATCGAATCCAGTTCCGTCCAGACGCCAGCACCCCGTTCTGATCCATGTATTCCAGCAGCTGTTGCGGCGCGCCATACCGCCCTCGATCGGGTCGAAAGAGCACGATGTTGCTTCCTCCGAAACCGTCTGGCCACATCTCAATCCCTGAAAGCTGACTTAGCTCCTCGTATAGACGGCGCGCAAGCTCATGGCTTATGGGGATTCGATCCAGGTTCTCCTCCAACCCAACGAGAGCCGCCGCCGCATTTATCGCCGGTGTCTGATGACCGGGGCCCCCACGCCGGAGACGTTCCAACTCCAAGCGCGTTCTCAGCTCGGGCGCCCTGAACGCTACCAACGCTCCATCCGGAGCGCCCAGCCCCTTCGAAAGGCTCACCATCGCCGCATTGACACCGCTCAACATTTCGGCCGGAGTGACCCCGCTGGCGCTCGCCGCATCGAACAGCCGTGCGCCATCCAGGTAAACGCTGGCGCCATGAGCGCCCGCGGTGTCGACGACCCCTCGGAGCTGCTCCCAATCCCAGACGCGCCCGCCTGACATCACATGGGTGTTCTCAATTGCCACTATTGGGTGGGAGTTTCCGGAGCCTTCCAGCACCGCGAGCTCTCGGGTGAGCTGGTCCGTGGTGAAGGTCCCATCGCCCCCGAGCTCCACCACGCTCAGTCCAGCAAGATCGAGCCCTTGTCCCTCGAGCAATGCTAGATGCGAGTTTGTCCCCGCGAGCACTGTGGCGCCGGGACCCCCGAGCGCAGCCATCGTGCTCTGGTTGGCCGAGACCCCGGTGGGAAAGTAAAGGACCTGCGGCATCCCGAGCAGCTCGCTGATACGCTTCTGCAGCTCTTCCAGCGGCGCCGACAAGACCCAAGAATCGTCCACCGGAGGGTGCCCCTCGGGCACATCTAGAGCCTTTATGATGGCACGCCTCGCCCTCGGGCTCAGGCGCTGGGTGGTATCCGATCTGAAATCCGCTAATGCCCTGGACGGCATCCGGAGACGATGACCAGGTCCGACGCTTGAATTCTGCAACTGACAAGACCTTCCTGATTCGGTTAGGTCTCTGTCTCCCATCGACCTTCGCTGAGGTCAAGAGGGGGTAGAGACACCTCGCCCCTCGGACGCGCCATGAGCCTGGCGCCTACTTTCCTTCAATGCGAAACGGGGAGCGCTGTTCCGAAACGATCACTGATTCACGGCGCCGTCGTAAATGGAACCCGGACCTCCTGGGCCAGCGGGTTCGCCTCTGTGTCGCTGAGCAGCGTTCTCAGCACCAGCTCATAGGGCGTTGCCGGGAGCAACGCGCCGGCCGTCGGGCGTGCCCGCACCGTGTAAGGGATGTCCGCGGGGTTCGGGTCATCCTCGTTTCCGGAGGGCGCCGGGATGCTGATCGTTACTGCCAGGAGATCGGTGCCGGTCTGCAGAGCGATTCCCGGTGCGAGCGTCCGCGGATCCATCGCCTCGGAGAAGGTGATCTCCAGCTCGGAGTCCTTGGCGAAGGCCGGATCGTTGGCCGCCGGTTTGGTGCTGGCGACGGTGGGCGCTGCGGCGTCCTCGCGCCCAAGCACTGCGTCGTCCGGGTCG
>JBGTHI010000498.1:0-6554 GCA_041746295.1 Myxococcaceae bacterium | reverse complement strand
CGAGCTCCGCCGCTTCCGGGTGGTTCGGACCTCCACCTCCTCATCCTCCACCTGGATCCCCCACCGAGGCTGCGCCTTGCTCGAAGTCCCTCCTCTAGAAGGACGCACCGGAGTGGTTCCCAGGCCGCGCTCGCTGCCTCGGGAGAGGGTCACCTCGAAGTCGGGGAACAGCTCGTTTACCCAGGCCGCGACGGCCCGCTGGTTCGAGGCCAGGGGCCCGCTCGCGACGAACTCCTCGAGCGCGTCGTGCAGCTCCCGCGCGGATGAGCAGCGGGCCGAGGGGTCCCGCTCCAGAGCGCTCAGGACAATGCTCTCGAGCTCGGGAGGGTAGTCCGCGGCCACCTCCGACGGCTTCTTCATCGCGCCGTCCATCACGCTCTTCAGAAGGATGATCTCGCCGCTGTCCGCTCCCTCATAGGGATTCCGACCAGCGGTCGCCTCGTAGAGGACGACTCCCGCGCTGTAGACATCGGATCGCGGGCTGACCGGCCCGGTTTGCAGAACCTGCTCCGGGGCCATGTAGCGCAGCTTTCCCTTGAGCGTTCCCACCTCGGTCCGCGCGATACGTCCTCGCCCGGTCGCCACTCCAAAGTCCAGAAGCTTGGGGACGCCTCTGAGCGACACAATGACGTTCTGGGGGCTGACGTCCCGGTGCACTAGGCCCAGCGGCTCACCCGCGTCGTCCAGGGCGTTGTGGGCGTAGTCCAATCCCTCACAGACCTCCGAGAGGATCTGGGCGAAGTGGCCCAGGTGGACCTTCTTCTCCCGCCAAGCTGCTCGCATCAGCTGTGAGAGGGTAGGCCCCTTCACGTACTCCATTGCGATGTAGGCAATGCCGTCGATCTCGTCGATCTCGAAGGTCTGTACGATGTTGGGATGGTTGAGGTTCGCGGCGAGGCGGGCCTCGTCCATGAACATCGCCACATAGTGCGGGTCCCTCGCATGCTGCGCGAGGATCCTCTTCACCACGACGAGCTTGTCGAAGCCTCCCATGCCGGCGAGTCGACAGCGGAAGACCTCCGCCATTCCTCCGGTGCCCAGCTTGGCGTCGATCTCGAACTTGCCGAATCTGAAATCGTCGAGAGCCAACGGTGCGCACCCCGGATCAGGAACCGACCTGACCTTCGGAAACCGACCTCCGACAGTTAAGCGAAACCGCACATAGGGTAGGCCGAACTCTCGCCGAGAGACAAGTTCATCGCCGCCGCCCGACTTCGCCCCGTCTCACGCGCGGCCGCTAAGTGAACGGCATTGGGGCTAGGCCGATTCCTTCTTAGGCTCCACTTCGCTCTCTTCGGCGTTGGCGTAGAGCACCACCGGTTCCGACTTCTTGAGGATCACCTCTTCGGAGATCACGACCTCCTTCGCCGTCTTCCGCGAAGGAATCTCGTACATCACCTCGAGCATCGCCCCTTCGAGGATGGATCGCAGGCCGCGGGCGCCGGCCTTGCGGCGGATCGCCTCGGCGGCGATCGCCTTCAGCGCCCCCTCGGTGAACTTGAGGCTCACGCCGTCCAGATCGAACAGCTTCCGGTACTGCTTCACCAGAGCGTTCTTCGGCTGGCTTAGGATGTCGATCAACGCCGCCTCATCCAGCTCTTCCAAAGCGGTGACGATAGGCAACCGGCCGATGAACTCGGGGATCATCCCGAACTTGAGCAGATCCTCCGGCTCCACGTGCTTGAGCAGCTCGGAGAGGCTTCGCTGCTTCTTGGTCTGAACGTTGGCGCCGAAGCCCAGGTTCTTCCCGCCCAGCCGGCGGTCGATGATCTGGTCCAGCCCTCCAAAAGCGCCCCCGCAGATGAAGAGGATGTTGGTGGTGTCGACCTGCAGGAACTCCTGCTGCGGGTGCTTCCGGCCACCCTTGGGCGGCACGTTGGCGATGGTCCCCTCGATGATCTTCAGTAAAGCCTGCTGCACGCCCTCGCCCGAGACGTCGCGGGTGATCGAGGGATTCTCGCTCTTGCGGGCGATCTTGTCGATCTCGTCGATGTAGACGATGCCCTTCTGCGCCCGCTCGATGTCGTGGTCGGCCGCCTGGAGCAGATTGACGATGATGTTCTCGACGTCCTCGCCAACGTAGCCGGCCTCGGTGAGGCAGGTGGCGTCGGCGATGGTGAACGGAACGTTGAGGATCCGGGCCAGGGTCTGCGCCAGAAGCGTCTTGCCCGATCCGGTCGGCCCCAGGAGCAGGATGTTGGACTTCTGGAGCTCGACATCATCCAGCGCGACCTTGGACTCGATCCGCTTGTAGTGGTTGTGCACCGCTACCGCGAGGACCTTCTTGGCCCGCTCCTGGCCGATGACGTACTCGTCGAGAATGCTCTTGATCTCCGACGGCCGCGGGATGCGGAGCTTGGTGTCCTTGGTCTCCTCGCGGTCGATCTCCTCCGCGATGATGTCGTTGCACAACCCGATACACTCGTCGCAGATGTAGACCGTTGGGCCGGCGATTAGCTTCTTAACCTCCTTCTGCGACTTCCCGCAGAAGGAGCAGCAGAGGGTCTGGTTGTCGCGCTTTTCCACGTTTTTTCCTGCCATCTCGAACCCTCTATAAGAGCGGGGGGATGACTTCGCCATCCCCCCGTGCCCCCGGGTGGAGGCTTGCCTCCTCCAACGACTTGGAGGGGGTCGCTTCGGGTCGGCCAAGCCGACCCTCCGCTTCAGACGATCCTCTGGGACGGAACCTTCCCTATCAACAGTGACTTCGCCCTCCCCCGTGCCCCCGGGTGGAGGCTTGCCTCCTCCAACGACTTGGAGGGGGTCGCTTCGAGTCGGCCAAGCCGACCCTCCGCTTCAGACGATGCCCAGAAGCTGAACCTTCCCTTACGAATCTAGGCGGCAAGCTCCTGGCTCGTCCAACCCTCGTCCATCAACATTGACGCATTGCGATACAATGATCACTATTCCTTCTTCTTGTCTCCGGTCGGGGGCTTCTTCATGAACACCTCGTCGATGATGCCGTAGGCCTTCGCCTCGGTCGCACTCATGAAATAGTCACGATCGGTGTCCTTCTCGACTTCGGCCAGGGTCTTGCCGGTGTGTTTGACCGTCAGCTCATTGAGCTTGGCCTTCATCCGGAGGATCTCCTTGGCCTGGATCTCGATGTCGGTCGCCTGACCCCGGGCGCCGCCGAGCGGCTGGTGAATCATGATCCGCGCATTGGGAAGGGCAAACCGCTTCCCCTTCTCCCCCGCCAGCAGCAGCATCGCCCCCATTGACGCGGCCTGACCGACGCAGATAGTGGAGATGTTCGGCTTCACGTACTGCATGGTGTCGTAGATCGCCAGACCGGCCGTGACCGAGCCACCCGGAGAGTTGATGTAGATGTTGATGTCCTTCTCCGGATCTTCCGACTCGAGAAAGAGCATCTGCGCGACGATGATGTTGGCCACATCGTCGTCGATCTCCGTGCCCAACATGATGATCCGGTCCTTCAAGAGCCGGCTGTAGATGTCGTAGGAGCGCTCTCCCCGGTGGGTCTGCTCCACGACGTAGGGAACGGGCATGTAGGGCATGAGGTCTGGTCCGCCTATAGAGAGAGGGGTTACGAATATTTCGCGTGAGCCTTCAAGAATTCAATCGTCTTTTCTTCCCGCAGCTGAAATTGGAGGCTCCGCTTGGCATCGTCGGTGCGGTAGGCGCGCTTCACCTGGGACAACGGTTGCTGCGCCTCCTCGGCGAGTTGCTCCATCTTGCGGTCCAACTCATCCGGGGAGACCTCGATCTTCTCTTTGGCCGCCACCGCCTCGAACAACAGGGAGCCCTTCACCTCGGACAGCGCCTTGGGCCGCAGCTCGGCCTGGAGCTTGGCGAAATCCAGGTTCAAGGTTCGGATGTCTACCCCACTTCGCGAGACGCTCCGCAGCGCCCCCTCCATCATGAAGTTGGAGGTCCGCTCGATCATCGCCTCCGGCACCTCGAACGGGTTTCGCTCGGCCAAGACCGCGATCACCTCCTCCCGCGCCTCGCTGTCCGCCTTGCGGCGGTTGGCGCGCTCGAGATCGGCCCGAACCTTGGCCTTGAGCGCGTCCAACGTGTCGAAACTGTTGCCAGGGCCTTGGCCACTCATCTCCTTGGCGAAGGCGTCGTCGAGCGGCGGCGTCACCGAATTCTTCAGCTCGCGCACCTTCACGTCGAAGTGGGCGACCTTGCCTTTCACCTCGTCCAGGTCGTAGTCAGGCGGGAAGGCGTAGTCGAAGACCTTGCGCTCACCGATCTTGGTTCCGGCCAGCGCCGCGAATTTGGCTTCCACCACTTCGCCCGTCGCGACCTCGACGGTGACGTTCTCCGCCTTGCTGCCGGGGAAGGCCTTTCCGTCTATGGTGGCCTCGTAGTCGACCTGTGCGTAGTCGCCCAGCTCCGCGGCGTCGCGAGCGGTGACCGGCTCGAGTCGGGCCAGCCGCTCGCGCATCTTTTCGAGCTGCTCGGTCACCTCGCTCTCCGCCACCGCGGTGTCCCGCTTCTCGAGCGGCAGCCCTCGGTAGTCCTTGGGATCGATCGTCGGCTTCACCTGCACCCGCGCCTCGAAGGACAGCGGCGCGTCGGGAACCACCTTAGGCGCGCCGGAGATGCTGGGGTTGGAGACTGCCTGAATCTCGTGGGCGCGAATCGCATCCAGGTAGGCGCGCTCCACCACCTTCTGCGTCACGTCCCGCTCAACGTCGGCGCGGAAGCGCTGCTCGAGGATCCGGCGCGGAATCTTCCCGGGGCGAAAACCGGCGACCTTCACCTGGCGGCCCAGCGCGGAATAGGCGCGGGTCAGCTCCTCCGCGACGCGGGTGGAGTCCACCTCGATCGAGAGCTTGCGTTCAATGGGGGAGAGTTCCTGAACCGAGACCTTCATCCGTTCCTCGAAGGTTAGCGAAAGCCTTGAGGCTTTAGGGGAACGGCCCCCGGGGGTCAAGCATGGGCGGAGGGGGAATCGAACCCCCACACCTTGCGGTACCAGATCCTAAGTCTGGCGCGTCTACCAATTCCGCCATCCGCCCGAATGTCTCGATCGATCTTACAGTGGACTTGCGGTCATTGGGGAAGCGATCCCTCTTGAAACCGGGGCTGCCGGGCGTCATGAGTCTTGAATGGCAATCGAGAAAGGGGTCGGGCTGTTGGCGGCGCTCATGCTTGCCGCGGGAACCGACGCGGCGGCGCAGACGCTCGTGATCAGCGAGCTTCGGACGGCCGGCCCCACCGGTGACAGCGACGAGTTCGTTGAAATCTACAACGCCGGGCCAACCCACACCGTGGCCGCGGCTGACGGATCGGCAGGCTACTCGCTGGTCGCATCCGATGGCGCGATCCGCTTCACCGTCCCCAATGGAACGGTGATCCCCGCCGGAGGCCATTACCTGGGGGTCAACTCGGCAGGCTTCAGTTTGATTCCCGCGCCGGCGGGATTTGGCACTACCGCCGCGGGCGACGCGAGCTGGCCGATCGACATCCGGTTGAACGGGGGTGTCGCCCTCTTCAAGACGGCCAACCTCGCCAGCTTCACCCTGGCCAACCGGCTCGACGCGGTAGGCGGGACCTCGGAGCCTGATCCGCTGTACAAGGAGGGCAATGGCGTTCAGGATCTGTTCCCTGGTCCTCAGGCCGACCACAGCTTCGTCCGCAAGCTTCCCGGCGCGAATGCCGCGGCTCCCGGAAGCTGCCTGACGCCTGGGGTGCCCCAGGACACGGGAGACAATGCTGGCGACTTCGTGCTGTTCGACACCGTGGGGGCGAACCGCCGCGGCTCCCCCGGCCCGCAGAATCTCTCCAGCCCGGTCGATGCCGTGCCAGTGCCAGGTTTTCGCGCCGCGCTCGCCCTGATCGATCCCGCCATCGCGGCGAACGCCCCGCCTAACTGGGAGCAGGACGGTACGCCCGGAGGTGCGCCCGAGACGGTGGGCGGCACCATCACCTTCCTTCGAAGCTTCCGCAACGAGAGCGGCGTCGCGCTCACCCGGCTTCGCTTTCGAGTCGTCGAGCTCTCGACCACTCCGTCACCTCCGGGGCTGGCCGACCTGCGCGGCCTCTCCTCGCCCGCCAGGGCGGTCGCGGTGACGGGAGGGACGGCGGCGGTCGCGGAGTCGGTGCTGGAGCAGCCTCCGGTTCCGGTCGCCGGCTCCGGGGTCAACGCCACCTTCTCACTCCCGAGCATCAGCCCCTCGACCCCCCTCCCCCCGGGAGGCGTGGTCAACGTGCAGTTCAAGCTCGGGATCGCGGTCCCGGGTGCATTCCGATTTTTCGTGATGCCGGAGGCCTCCTCCTCTTTAGCGGGCCAGAGCTGGGGCGTGCTGGGAGATACACTGGGGGCAACGGTGCCGGTCGACTGCGGGCGCAGCGCCACCAGCACCTCGATCACCAGCCCCACGCCCAGCGTCGTCCTGACCCAGCTGGTGACACTCAATGCGACCGTGGTCGCTCCGGCAGGCCCACCTCGCGGCACCGTGACCTTCACGCTGGGCACCACCACGCTGGGCACCGCGCCCGTCGGCCCGTCCGGGCTGGCGACCTTCTCCACGGCGGCGCTCGGGCTGGGCAACCACGCCATCTACGCTGAATACAGCGGC
>JBGTHI010000497.1:0-2532 GCA_041746295.1 Myxococcaceae bacterium | reverse complement strand
TGCGAGCCATCCTCATGGTCAAGCTCCAGCGCAAGTACTCTCACGGTCCGTGGTCACCAAATCCGGTGGCTCACGAAAACCCCGCAGTGCGGTTCAGTCTCGTGGCTTGAGGCCGATGTCAACACTTCGCCTCGCTACCGCTTTATCTGGCTGCCGGAGTTTCGCCCCCCAAGCCTCCTTTCGATGTGAACTGATGACCTTGAGTTCCGGAATTCCGTCGAGCATCCTTAGGATACCCTCCAAGAACCCTCGATAAGCGGCGTCGAATGCGAGGATGGTGCTGGACTGCTGTACCGGGTGACTCATGCCCGTAAATGGAGCGGCGACGAAGACTTTGTATGGTGGAAGGGGCACAATGCTGCCGGATGGAAAGTAGAAGCGCCACTGGGTTATGACATCCACCGCTGTGTTCATGCTGGCGCACGCAAGTGCCAATAGCGCCGCGCTCGAGCTATTTGATCCACTCAGTGACTTACTTGCCTCCAGGCTGATGCCAAAAAATGCCGCTGCGAACATGATGTTGTTTAAGCCCCAAAGCCAACTCCTGTCTGGGTCCGTGTTCCTATGGAAAAAGAAAACCCATAGAGCGTCGACGAACAGGAGCAGAGATAGGCAGGCAAAAAATGCACTAGGTCGGAGAAGAAGAAAGCCGGTAGTAGTTAGGATCAGCGCTTCGGAGATGATTACTACGAAATCGGCCGCGAGCTGGACGCTAAGATCACCAATGCGAAGGCGGCCGCAAGGCCTTTGCCGATTTGATGCGTGTCATATAGATGGTCCAAGTGGCGGACATTCCCGTAGTAGAACCTCAGCAGGAACGTCACAAGTATAAGAAACAACACAGACGGGGTTTGAGGCGGCCATCGCAATCCAAACTGGAAGGAATCCGACGTGGACGTACGTCCCCCCGTAAGCTCCATTAGCCGTAGCACAAGATTCGCCGTCGCTAGACCACTGATAATGGTGACGATCTCTTTTAGGTTGCCGATCGCGGAAGATACATCGGTCTTGACCTGGGCCGGGTGATCCACATTCACTATTCTGCAACTCCGTTCGCCGCTTTGGTGTTGCACGCGTGCCAGTGATAGCGGGGTCGGCGAGACAAGTCGTAGCCATTCATGGGAGCGCGGCCTTGTTTCGTCCCTGGATACTCACGCGGTCAGGTTACCGGAGGGGGTTGATGGGGGGAGGAGGGTCCGAGAACGCTCCGGATGGCGATCCGATCCTCAGGGTGAAGGCCTGGCGCTCCGCCACCAAGCGAGTGGCGTCGACTGGAGACTGCGCGGATGTGATCGGCATCGTCTGGCCACTGGAGGCGGGTCCTGGCTGGTTCAGCGCGGGCGGTCTTGCAGCGCTTGGCGCAACAGCCGCTCGGCTTCGGGCGACTTCTTCCAGTTCCGGGTGGAGTGGCGCCAGTGGGCGTAGAACTCCTCAGCCGTTCGGAACTCGCCCTCGCCGGCTCTCAGTTGAGCAATGCTCTGGACAGAGCCGATGTACTCGCGGGTGCCCGATGCCCGGCCTCGTGATGCGATCCGCCATGTTTCGTGAACGACGACCTCGACGTCGGTGATCCGCTCGGGCAGGGCCGGAGCGAAGGTGTAGATCACCACGATGGAGATCAGCTCCTCGAACTGCTCGAACGGCCGCATGATGCCGCCGAATTTCAACTGCGGCCACAGGAAGTACGTGTTCCCGGTGTAGAGGGCGATCCTGTTGCTGAGCACCGTCGGCGTGCGTCCGGACTTCGACACCCTCCGCCGAGCGCACTTGATATCAACTGCACGGAAGCCGCCGCCGAAGACGTCGCCGGAGAACTCCAGGTCGGGGTACGAGCGTTCGGTGCCGTCGAAGACGACGGCTCCTGGAAGGACGGCCGCTTCCTCCACGAGGTGTCTGCGGAGCTCGATCTCCATGACGTTGGCCAGGGCGGCCGGTTCGCTTGGCAATGGGAGGAGGTGGCCCTGCTCGGTCAGTTGCTCGCGTAGATCGCTGGAGGATGATGCCGTCAGCGGCCAGTCGTGGGGGGCGTCTTCGCGGAACACGCCCACGATCGATGGCCGCCAGTCCGCCGTCTGCTCGCGAAGCCAAATGAGAAGAGGCGAGGTCATGGGGTCACAGCCTGCCCCACTGGCATGACTCCGCCGAGGAACCCGTGCGCTCGCACGGTCGACAGCGTCGGCCGTCCGCTATCCCACGCCGATCACGGCGGCGGCGACTTGTTCGGCGAGGAGCGGTGGTACGGAGTTCCCGATCTGCGACTGGACCGACATCCGCTTGCCGACGAAGGCGTAGTCGTCGGGGAAGGTGAACAGCCGGCGCAGCTCGGGCACTCGAAGTCGGCGGTTGTCCCAATGGAACGGACCGACGTTGGGACCGGGCTGCGCCTGGATTGTCGGCGCAGGTCGGCCTGGATCGAGCTTGAGCAAAAACGACCAGTACCGCGACCGCCACTCGAAGTGGGGGTCCGGATGGCCGCGCTCAGCCGTGAAGTGGAGGTAGTTGTCGCCAGGGGGGACATCCGGGAGGAGGTGA
>JBGTHI010000496.1:0-1890 GCA_041746295.1 Myxococcaceae bacterium | reverse complement strand
GCGACGGACGGGTTCGTCGAAGGCAGTCTGCACGTCCCGCTCAACTATCTCAAGGAGCGGCTGAACGAAGTCCCACAAGACGAACAAGTCGCCGTGTATTGTGCCGGAGGCTATCGATCGACGATTGCCTGCAGCTTGCTGCAGAAGCTCGGTCGCGACAACCTGCTGGACATCGTCGGGGGATTCACAGCCTGGCAGATTTCGGGACTGCCGATTTCTCACGAGGAACCAAGCGAAACCACCATCTGAACGCTCGAAGCCTTCGAGCGCTTCGCACGCACGCACCCCCATCACCAAGCACTTAGCCAAAAGCTGACACGTGGCTCCCACAGCGTTGAAGACCATTCGTCCCGAAGACCTTGCGCGGCTGGCACAGTCCGAGGCCATTGAACTGATCGATGTCCGTACGCCGGTCGAATTCGAGGAGGTCCACGTGGCCTTCGCGAAGAGCATTCCGCTCGATGCGCTCGATCCCAGGATGATCCTGCGGGGCCGATCTCACGCTGAGCCGCTCTATGTCATCTGCCAATCGGGCAACCGCGCCGGAAAGGCCTGTGATGCCATTCGCGCCGCAGGCTTCACCAATGTCTTGAACGTGGAGGGAGGTACGCAGGCTTGGGATGCCGCGGGCCTGCCCGTGGTCCGTGGTCGCAAGGTGATCTCGCTGGAACGGCAGGTCCGTATTGCGGCTGGATCGATCGTACTGCTGGGCCTGCTGCTCGCGTGGCTGGTTCATCCCGCATGCGCGGGTCTGAGCGCGTTTGTCGGAGCGGGGCTGATGTTCTCCGGGATTACGAACACATGCGGCATGGGGCTGATCCTCGCGCGCATGCCTTGGAACCAGTCGAGGCGGTCGTTTCGAACCGCTCCGGCCAAGTGTGCAACGCCCCCCGACTCATCCGAAGGCTGCTGCGGATGAAAGACCAGTCGTTCCCTCCTCAGTCTTTTCCGCGCCTTTCTGCGCGCCATGTCGATCTGCGAGAGCCTTCTATACAGCTCAATCGCCGGTCTCGCCCTGGGTCTGACCGGCAGAGGAGCTCGGATCTCCGCCGAGTCGATGCCTGTCTATTCATCAGAGTCAGGAAGCTTTCATGAGAGATTCCAACCAAGGCAGGTTCCATCGAGGAACTTCCGGAGTCTACAGTCGTCAGATCCCACGAGCCGCCGCGTCGGAGCCAGTGCGGCTCATGCACCAGATCGCCAAGGCTCTTCATCGTTTTGAACGCTGCACGCCTCGAAAGTGATCACCGAATTGTCAGGGCAGCGATGTCTCTCCGGCGAAGCTCACTCGGATTTGAGTTACGATGTTCCCTCCAATGAACTCGCTGACGCAACGTCTGGCCGATCGCTACCACGAGCTCCAGCAATATGTCGCCTGGAGCGACCAGGACGCGCGACGCGCGGCGTCCGTTGCACCTCTCGCCCAGCCGCACCTGCCGGCGCTTGTGGACGACTTCTACGCCGAGATCGAACGGCACCCGCAAGCCAGGAAGGTCATCACCGGGGGGACTGCACAAGTGGAGCGGCTGAAGGGCACGCTCGTCCGCTGGCTCGAAGAGCTGCTCTCAGGACGGTACGACACCGACTACGTTCTGAGACGCTGGCGCGTCGGATACCGCCACGTCGAGATCGGCCTGGATCAGGTTTACACCAACGTCGCGCTCTCCCGGCTGCGCTTCGGGGTGATCGATGTTCTCACCAGAAACTGGACCGGCTCCGCTGACGATCTGGCCGGCACGGCCGCAGCGATCAACAAGCTCCTCGATCTCGACCTGGCGATCATCGAAGACGCCTATCAGGCGGAGTACCTGGAGCGACAGCAGCGGGCCGAACGGCTGATTACGATCGGCCAGGTCGCCGGCGGCGTGGCCCATGAGATCCGCAATCCGC
>JBGTHI010000495.1:0-5341 GCA_041746295.1 Myxococcaceae bacterium | reverse complement strand
CGGCTGCGCAGGGTGTCACGCGGCCTATCTTCCCTATGCAGAGGTGGACAGGTTGACCCAGGCCGCGACCGGCCAGCCGGCTCCCGGCTTCAGACCCGACTACTACCGAACCTCGCTTCGCGAGACGCAGTATGCGGTGCGACTGGACGACGCCGGTGAGATGCAGCAGGCGCACCAGATCCTCGTTCCGGACTTCTGGATCCAGCCCCTGAAGACCGCTCTCCCGCCGCGAGACGGCTACAGGCCGGCGATGCAACGGGAAGATCTCTACCGAACGATCGCGGCCGGTATCGGCGGTGCCGCGATGCCGACCTGGAAGGGCGCACTCACAGAAGAAGACCTGTGGGCCCTGGTTTACTACGTGCAAATGCTCGCCAATCAGCAGGGTAGCCCAGAGGCTGCCACCCTCCGTCGGTCGCTCGATGCGCAGCCCGAGTGGCCCTCCGGAAAAGGCGACAAGGCCCAACGCTAGGCTACGCTCGCACCTTCGACCGGTTAGCAGCGGAGGCCTGACACTGCCTGACTCCTCGGCGCGTCGGCGCCGCCTGGCGGGGAGTTGCTCCCCGACGGCAGCTCGATTAAGTAGCCGCAACCATGAGGGTCGACTACCAACGACATTCGTCCGCGCGGATGTTCGAGAGCGAGTTCCTGGAGACCTGCTCCAAGATTCATCCAGTGACGCCCCTGGTCGTCTATGCCCCGCTCGTCGTTTGCAGCCTTGCCTACGGGCTGGTGCAGCGAATCACCACTCCGATCCCCGCCGCCGCGTCGGTGGCGGGCGGCTTCCTGATCTGGTGCTTTATGGAGTACTCGCTCCATCGCTTCTTCTTTCACTGGGAGGGCAATGGGCCCTGGACCCGAAGGCTGCACGACATCATCCACGGCTACCACCATCAGTACCCTGACGATCCGCTGCGGCTGGTAATGCCCCTGGGTGCGAGCATCCCGCTGGCGATCATCGTCGGTGGCCTGCTCTGGATGCTGGGCCGACCCGCGATCGCCCTGCCGCTCTTCACCGGTGTTGTCTCGGGCTACCTCGTCTACGACTACACCCATTGGGCGGTCCATGCCCGCCCTCCCTCCACCGAGTGGGGCAAGCGGATGCGAGCCCATCACATGGCCCATCACTTCGCCGCCCCCGACAAGAACTTCGGCATCAGCCACCGGTGGCTGGATGCCCTGGTGGGCACCCTGAGACGTCGGTCCGCTTGAGAGGCAATAAGCCGACCCTTCGAGCCGCCGATCCGCGGGGGCTTCAGCTCTTGGTGGCTACTGCCGCCAGGAAGGAATCATTGAACTCGGTCAGGGCCTTGTTCATCGTCGCCTTGATCTCCGCCGTCAGCTCTTTCTTGGTGAGGATGTCGGTGGCCAGGCTCGGGTACCGGGCCTCGACGAACTCCAGATACTCGTTGGCCCAGCGGGTGATCTCCGGCACGGGTACGTCGCGCAGCCAACCCCGCTTGCTGGGGTCATCGCGGTTGGTGGCGGCGTAGATCTGAAGCACCTGCTTCTCCACCGGCATCGGCTGGTACTGTCCCTGCTTGAGCAGCTCGACCAGCCGCGCGCCGCGGGCCAGCGTCTCCTGGGTCGCCTTATCCAGGTCAGAGCCGAACTGGGAGAAGGCGGCCAGCTCGCGGTACTGCGCCAGGTCCAACTTCATCGTGCCGGCAACCTGCTTCATCGCCTTGATCTGCGCGGCGGAACCGACGCGGGAGACCGAGATACCGACGTTGATGGCGGGCCGCACGCCCGCGTAGAACAGGTCGGACTCCAGGAAGATCTGACCATCGGTGATCGAGATCACGTTGGTCGGGATGTAGGCGGAGACGTCGCCTGCTTGGGTCTCGATGATCGGCAGCGCGGTCAGCGATCCAGCGCCCTCTTCATCGGAAAGCTTGGCGGCGCGCTCGAGCAGCCGCGAATGGATGTAGAAGACGTCGCCGGGATAGGCTTCGCGTCCGGGAGGCCGGCGCAGCAGCAGTGAGAGCTGGCGATAGGCGACCGCCTGCTTGGAGAGATCGTCATAAACGATCAGCGCATGCATCTTGTTGTCCCGGAAGTACTCGCCCATCGTCACCCCCGTGTAGGGGGCGAAGAACTGGAGCGGCGCCGGGTCGGAGGCGCCAGCGCTCACCACCGTGGTGTACTCCATTGCGCCGTGAGCCTGGAGCTTGTTGACTACCTGGGCAACGGTGGACTGCTTCTGGCCGATCGCCACGTAGATGCAGAAGACGTTCTGGCCCTTCTGGTTAATGATCGCGTCGATCGCCACGGCCGTCTTGCCGGTCTGACGGTCGCCGATGATCAGCTCGCGCTGCCCTCGCCCCACCGGGACCAGCGCGTCCAACGCCTTGATCCCGGTCTGCAGGGGCTCGTGCACCGACTTCCGCTTCACGATGCCGGGCGCCTTCACCTCGATCCGCCGGGTCTCGGTGGCCTGGATCGGCCCCTTGCCGTCGATCGGCTCGCCCAGGGCGTTGACCACGCGACCGAGCAGCGCCTTGCCTACCGGGACCGAAGCGATCTGGCCGGTGCGGCGCACGGTATCGCCCTCGCGGATACCCTGGAACTCGCCCATGATCGCGATTCCGACATTGTCCTCTTCCAGGTTGAGGACCAGCCCGCGGGTTCCATTCTGGAATTCGAGCAGCTCGCCGGCCAGCGCACCCTCCAGGCCGTGGGCCCGGGCAATACCATCGCCGGCGGAGAGGACCGTTCCGGTTTCGGACACGGTGACTTTTTTGCCGTAGTCCTTAATCTGGTCGCGGATGATGCGGGAAATCTCGTCAGCGCGGATCTGTGGTTCCATGGCGCCCCCTATACATGGGGGGGCGGCTAGGGACAACCGGTCCGCGCCGCGATCTAATCGTCGATCAAGGCTCCAAGCCCGGCTTGACCGAGCCGAGCAGCTTCTCGAAGCTCGGCTGTGCAGCCTTCATGGTCTTGGTTGGCCCGGTCAGCTTGAAGAAGACCGCGCCCTGGGGCCCTTCCACGATCCCTCCCAATAGTCGGTGGCCCGGCTTGGAGACCTTGGTTGGGGACATCGGTCCCATGGAAGCGTTGTAGGTCCCGGAAAGGTCGATCGTGGTGACGTTCAGTCCGTTGATCTTCCTCTTCTGCGTCTTGGCGAGCCCGTCCGAAGGCTTCCCGTCCGGCTGGCTGAACTGGCCGATCCAGCGCTTGATGTTGGCGTCCACGTCGCCGCCCTGCCCGGGGCCGAAGTAGAACACTGCGCACTCGGCGGGGTCGGAATCACCGGCGGCCGGCTCGACCTTGTAGGTCGCGGCCCGCATCGGCTTGGGAGCATCCGCCGTCCAGGAGGTGGGCGGCGTCCAGCTCAAGCCTCCGGCGGAGTCCGCCAGGGCCGTCAGCGAGAGGAGACAGGACAGCGAGATCAGAAGGCCAAATGGAGTGCGGTTCATGAGGCCAGGGTTACCACAAGGCCTCTCCACTTATACGGTGATCCCGCCATTCTGCAGCCGCAAGTTTGAAGCGTTGAGCCCCGAAGGCTTATCGACCGATGAGCTGGATCCAGAGCCGCTCCCATACGCGCCGCCATAGAACTTGGCCAGGCTCTGGGCGCCCTTCCTCCGGGCCGAGGCATAGGGGTCCGGCTGGCCGCTGACGTTGACCTCGAAATTGGGGTTCAGGAAAACGCTCAGCTTCGTCGGATCGGGCATGAACATCGACATGTTCATCGCATCGGCCATCGCGTCGGCGTTCGCCTCCTTCTGGCTCTGGGCAGGGGCACGGCCACCCGAGGTGCTCGTGCCCGCCGTAGACGCCCCGGTGCCGCCGTTCTTGCCCTGATCGATGATGGACTGACTGCCCGATCCCCACAGATCGAGATTTACCGGTACCTTGGAGCTAGCGCCTGAAACAGCCATGAGTGTCCTCCTAGCGATGACCTACAAGGAGTTATCGAGAGCCCCAGCCACAAGTTGCTCAGAGTCTCAAAAAACGAGTAAACCTACATCTCCCGCATGCGTTTTAACCTCCATTCACCTCCAGGCAACCACCTCGGCCTGAACGGTGGGAGGGGTCTCTGCGGCGAGCTCCTGAACGGCTTCCAGCACCTGGTCAAACTTGGTTGTGTAGAAGCTGCAGCGCTCTTTGTAGCCTCGGACCGCTGCCAGGTGGCGAAGCTCGGCAGGGGAGAGATCCAGGGCGGGCGGTGTCGGCCGGCCGGTTTCGGAGGCGCGCTCCGTGGCGGCCGCCCACTCGGTTCGTCGGAACCCATCGACGGTGAATTCCAGCTTGCGGTTTCGCTGGTGTCGGGCCTTCAGGCGGGCGCCTATGAAAGCGTAGTACTCGCCGACCAGCTCCCGGTCTCTCCACTCGGCCACCAGCGGCACCGGTGCCTGCTGAACCGTGTTCCGTGTCGTGGGCTCGACAGCGACCTCATGGACCGCTCCCGAAGACGAGACCTGCTCATCGCCGGCGGCTGGGGGTGGCGATCGCGTTCTGCCAGGTGCTCCGGACACAGCGGTTGTAGGAAGCACGCCCATGGTGAGCCTCCGAGAATGATCCCCTGTAGCACCGACGCATCGAAGATGAAACCGGTGGCTCCCAGCCTGCCGGATTGAACGGGATCCGGATCACCTCTTAATCACCCTGCCACAAAGTTCATTCGTTTCACGTTGTCTGCAAGGATGTGCCAAATGTCTCAACCACTCGTGGTGTGCGCCCGCAGGGCGTTGGGCTTGCTGTGGGTCCTCGCTCTCGCGGGGGGATGCGGTGCCGGCCGGCTTCAGGATCCTGAGCGGTTCACCAATGGCGCGGGTGGTCTCGACGGGGGCGGCTGCACCCTCGATGTGGCGGCACTGCTGGCGTCCAGTACTTGTAGCGGTGGCAGCTGTCACTCCTCCGCCGCTCGGTCGGCCGGCCTGGATCTGCAGTCCGCCGATGTGCTCTCGCGCCTGGTGAACGTCGATTCGACCTGCGCCGGCACCAAGCTCCTCTCGGGAGCCACCACCGGATTTTTCCTGGAGAAGCTCCTCCAGCCCTCCCCCCAGTGCAACGGCGTCCAGCAGGGTTCGCGCATGCCGCTCGGTTCCGCCCTGTCCGCCGAGCAGCTCACCTGCATTCAAGAATGGGCCGCCGATGCCTTCAACTGAGGGTCGAAGCGTGACACAAGCGATCGCCTTTCTGAGCAGTTTGCTCTTGCTGTGCTGGGGTTCCGGTGCGAGCGCTGCCCCCAGGAGAGGGGGTGACGAGCCCTCGGCGGCGGTACTGAAGTTTCAGGGGCCGGGCGCGCCGGCCGTGCGAGCGGCGGTCGCTTATGGGCTGCTTCAGCGCAAGGTTCGCGTCCGCGCGGGTCCCAAGGCCGACGCCGCCGTTC
>JBGTHI010000494.1:0-1871 GCA_041746295.1 Myxococcaceae bacterium | reverse complement strand
CGTCATCAAGCAGCGTCTCCTTCTTCTGAACGTACTCGTCTTCTCTCGGGAGGGCCCGCTCGGTCACTGCCGCGATGGTCCAACCTTCTCCCGCGGGGTAGATCTTGGAGAGGGGTTGCGGCGCCTGCAAGGCGAAGACGTCCGCCACCACCGCGGGCGCGGGGCCCAGATGGGGAATCGAGTCGCTCACGGCGCTGAAGGTGCCGGTTGCCACCGCTTCCGGGCGCGTCTCGGTTTCGAAGCGCAGCGCCGCGGGCTGGTTGTTCTTCTCGGGAGGAAAACGTGCCTCCAGCTTCCGGCCGGCCCTGCCCACCATCCAGGCAAGCGCGGCTTCCGCGTCGGCCTTCGCCAGCCCGACTGCGCGCGCCTTCACGTAAAGCGCTCGTGCCACCTCCGGCTTGACCTCGTCGAGCGTGCGATTGTTGGCCGCGCGCTTCTCCTCCACCTGGATCAGCGTCACTCCGGCGGGGGACTCGATCGGCTCGGAGATCTTCCCGGGAGCAAGGTCGAAGGCGGCCTGCGCGACTTCGGTAGGCAGGTTGCGGCGCTCCACCCAGCCCAGCTCTCCCCCCGAGGCGCGGGTCGCCTTGTCCTCCGAGACCTCCTGTGCCGCCCGCGCGAACGGCTTGCCGCCTTCTATCTCTTTCTTTAGCGCGGCCAACCGGTCTCGCGCCTTGGCTGTTCCACCGGCGTCTGCCGCCGAGCCCTTGAGCACAATCTGCCGTGCCTTCACCGCCTCCGGCAGCGCGTAGCTCGCCTGATTGGCCTTGTAGGCCTCTTCGATCTCCTTCGCGTGGGCCTGCGTGTAGGTGATCAGCTCTTCCTGCTTCGGAGTAGGAACCTTGCCGGCGTACATTGAGGGCAGGAAACGGACGAAGGTGAGGTTGGCGCTGTTGCCTTCCCGCTGGAAACGGGTCTTGACCTCGTCTTCAGAAACCAGCGCCGAGCTCTGTACCAGCTCAAGCAGCTTTTCGCTCGAGAGCTGGCGGCGGATCTCGTCCTCATACTCCGCATCGGTCTTTCGATAGTAGTCGTGGAGGATCTGCCGGTAGAGTGTGGCGTCGAAGCGACCCTCCTTCTGGAAGATGGGGCTTGCGACCACCGCTTCCCGAACCTCGGCGTCCGATGCGACGATGCCGCGCTGCCTGGCCGCCTGTGCGAGCAGCTCCGACTCAACCATCCGCTCGAGGATCTGTTTGGGGAAGCCGAGCTGCTTGGCCATCTCCTCGGTCACCGAGGCGTTCTGCCCCCGGATCGCCTCGAGCTGGGTGTAGTAGGCCCGGTTGAAATCGGCAGCCGAGATCTCCTTGCCGTTGACGGTTGCGGCTGCGCCGGAGTCGGCGCCCCGCTTGACGTCGCAGCCGCGACTGCCTGGCCCGAACTGAAGCGTGAAGAGCAGGGCGATGAGGAAGATGAAGAAGTAGGAGGCGATCCGCTTGGGCTGCAAACCGTCGATCATCGAAAGGTGCTTTCCATCTCGCAAACTGAGGCGATTGCTTGACTCTTTAGATTTTGGGACATGAAACTGCAAGCGGATCCCCGTGCTGTCTCTTCTAAAGCGCTATCGCGACCTCCTGGTGGTGACCGGTCTGCTGCTGTTCCCGCTCTGGACGCTGATGGCCTCCGGGAATCGCCCCCGGACTCCTCACCTGCTTGACCGGCTGGTCCTGGCCACCGCCGCTCCGCTTCAGCGGCTGCTCACCACCGGCTTCGATGCGCTTGCCGAGCTGGGTCGCACCTATCTATGGCTTCGGGGCGTGGCGCAGGACAATCAGCAGCTGGCCGAGGAGAACGCCGTCCTCAAGAGGCAGCTTCAGGCGCACTCGGAGGCCCGGATCGAGAACGGCCGGCTCAAGGCGCTTCTCAGCTAC
>JBGTHI010000493.1:0-2079 GCA_041746295.1 Myxococcaceae bacterium | reverse complement strand
GCTATTTCGCGAGCGCCTGAGCGGATCCAGCCGCACTTCGGCTACCGTGCTCGGCCCAAGGAGGGTCCATGCGCCGCGCCGCACTCGTGCTCGTACTCGCGATTGCCTGCTCCGGGGGAAGCGAGGATCCCCAGACCGGTGGCCCCGGTATCGAGATTACCCACCTGGTGGTCGGAACCGGGCCCAGCCCGAAGGCCACCGATCGCGTCCAGGTGCACTATCACGGCACCTTCCCCGACGGCACCGTGTTCGACAGCAGCGTCGAGCGAAACGAGCCAGCGACCTTCCCGCTGAACGGCGTGATCGATTGCTGGACCGAAGGGGTTCAGCAGATGAAGGTGGGCGGCAAGGCCAAGCTGGTCTGCCCCTCCGCCATCGCCTACGGGGACCAGGGCCGTCCGCCAAAGATCCCGGGCGGCGCGACGCTGGTCTTCGAGATCGAGCTGCTCGAGGTGGTCAAGAAGCCGTAGAGCCTTCCCCGCTCTCGCATCCAGACGCCCTCCCCGGCTTCCAACCAGCGAGCGGGAGGGCGTCGTCATTTCGAGGGGCTTAAGATCGCCGCGGCGGTGGCCTTGAGCAGCGGCTCCGCGCTCACCGGGGCCCCGGTGGCCTGCTTCATCCAAAGATCCGGCGTGATCGCTCCCAGACGCGCCATCCGCTCGAGCTCCGCCCCCAGATCGCGCTGGGTCTTCAAGTGCTGCTCGATCTGGAAGGCGATCAAGTGGCCCAGGGGATAGTCCGGCAGGTAGAGCGGATAGGCCACCATGTGGGAGTAGACGCCCAGGAGCAGCGAGTCCCGCCATCCGAGCAGCTCGGCGTAGTAACGGTTCCAGACTTCGCGGGCGATCGTCTGAACCGCCACGTTGAGCTCCCCGGGCGTGGCGGCCGGATGGGCGTAGAGCCAGTGCCACATCTTCACATCCACCAGCGCCACACCCGCGATCTCGAACGCCTGCCAGAAGCTGTTCAGCGCGCGCAGCCGCTCCGCCTCCGGAGGGGTCGAGGCCAGTCCCAGGAGCGCCAGATCGCGCGACTGAAAGACGAAAGCCAGCGCCTCGGTGAAGGCGGTATTGGGGACACCGGCCAGCAGAGTATGGTCCACGTCGTAGAGCGAGAAAACCTGCTCCACGTTATGGCCCAGTTCGTGGATCGCGATGTTGTAGCCCTTGTAGTCCATCCCCTTGGGCCCCACCCGGGTCCGGAGCCTGGGGAAGTCTCCGCGCCGCGCCGCCTGCATCGCGTGGCCCGCACCTCGGGCCGGATCGACCCGAATTCTGTCGGCCAGGTACCGGGCCCGGTTTGGCTTGAAGCCAAGCTGTTGCAGCAGCCGGGGGATGTCGCGCGAAAAGGCCTCCAGCGTGGGGTAGCGCTGCCGGACTTTCGAGTCGAGGGTCGCGTCGTCGTACCGGCCACGCGGTTGGAAGCCATTGTACCAAAGGTCCTGCGGACCCAGCGGACGGCCCAGCCGTTTCTGGATCTCCGCCGCGACGCTCTTGGTGAGCTCCGACTGCAGAATCTGTTCGAGCAGCGCCACCACCCGCTCCTCCGTCATCTCGCGCTGAAGCTCGAAGCTCCGAGCGATCAACGTCGGCGTGCGGGGCGAGTGCCGGTCGGCCATTTGAGCCGCGTGAAAGTGATTGAGGATCCGCTCGTACCGGCGGTCCGGCTCGCGCGTGAGCGGCGGAAGCCCCGAAGGAGCCGGCGGCGCCGTGCCCTCCACCGAGTCTTGAGGAGCGGAGGTCACCACATTGGTAAACGGATTCCAATCGACCCTCGGATTGTCGATCACCTGCATCGGGATCGACTGGTCGACGATCCGTTCCATCGCTCGCACCAGCGCCCGCTGCTTTTCGGCTCCCGCGGGACCGGCATAGTCCGCCTTCAGCTCGTCCCGCAGATTCCAGTGGCTCACCAGTCGCAAGCCGCTGGGAAACAGTCTCCGGTTGTCCTGCGTCAAGAGATGGTGGACCCAGAGGTTGTAGCCGGCGACATAGCTATCGGCTCTGGCCGACGCGGCCGCCACCGCCTGTTGAACCTCGGCCGGGACGCGGCGAGCGAATCGCAGCCCAAGCCGAGCCT
>JBGTHI010000492.1:0-1691 GCA_041746295.1 Myxococcaceae bacterium | reverse complement strand
TCGACTTCGTCTTTGCGCGGGACGGCGTCGGCGTCCCCTGTCAGGTGACCTGGGAGGAGCCGGCAACGCGCCACGAACGCGCTCACGGACTTCTACGAATCGTTTCCGCAAGCCGCCGAGTGCACGTTCGTGACCCGCGATGACTTCGAATCTTTCATCGAAGGGCTCGGGTAATCCACCGCGGCCGAAGCCTGCCTGAAGATCGTGCTGGAGATGGCTTCATGGCGCGGACGGGAGCTCAAGGGCCGCGCCGTCGAAATGGGGCAGTGTAAATTTGCTCAAGCAGCGTCAATCTCGACCATCTCACCTTCCGACGAGGGCCTGGGGGGGCGCTCACCCCTCGCTCGCATGTCGTCCAGATGGAGATCGATCGCTTCACGGATCAGCCTGACCACCTCGTCGCGAGAAGCCGCCGCTGCGACGCATCCAGGCAGATCCGGCACGTGAGCACCCCAGCTCGATTCTCCTTTTTCGACCACGACAAGAAGCTTCATCCGATCAGTCCGTCAGTTGCGCCTGTTTCCAAATGCTCTTGAGGGTGCCCGATTGCAGGTCCAAGCCGACTCGACCAGCAACGGTCACTGTACCGGGTTTTGTCGGGTGGTGAAATTGGCGATGGCTACCCCTGGTGCGAACGAGATACCAGCCATCTGCTTCAATCAGCTTGATTGCCTCTCGCACCTTCACGTGTCCATGGTGGGCGTACCAGAACCTGCCTCCAGATCGTTGGGACGATGACTTACCGTTATTCGGGGCTATGCCGAGAGGTCGCATTGTCGCGGTCGGCGGGCCGCGGTCGGGAAACCCCTCCTGCAGGAGACGCACATAGGCAGGATTTCCACCGCCGCCGAAAACGCGTTATAAGTTAGCCCCACCGCAGGCACCCGCACGACTGGTTTGGGGAGCACGACCATGCCCATGATGACTGGAGCGCAGTACAAGGAGTCGCTGAAGGATGGCCGCCTGACCTTCATCGACGGCGATCAGGTGACCGACCCGGCCAACCACCCGCTGATCAGGACCTCGGTGGACGTCGCCGCCCGGGTCTACGACAGCTTCTACGACGGCGACCCCGGAGCCTTCAATCCGATCTACATCATCCCGAAGTCGCTGGAGGAGTTCCGCGACCGGGCGGAAAAGCTGTCCCGCGGGGTGAGCGACATGACCCTCGGAACCACCGGGGTGAGCCTGCTCGCGCTGACCTCGGCGGCGGCCAAGCTCGGCGAGCTGAACCCGGCGTACCGCGAGCGCATCTACGCCTACGCCGACTTCTGCCGCGAGCACGACCTGCGCTGCGCGGAGGTGATCACCGACGCCAAGGGCCACCGCAAGAAGCGGCCGAACCAGCAGTCTGATCCGGACTTCTACGTGCACGTGGTGGACCGCAACGCCGACGGGATCTTCATCACCGGCGCAAAGATGCACATCAGCGCCTCGTCCATCGAGCACGAGCTGGTGATCATGCCGACCAAGGCCATGTATCCGGGCGAGGAAGACTACGCCATCGCCTGCGCGGTGCCGGTGAACGCCCGCGGCGTGTCCATCATCGACATGACCTACGCGCCGCGCTCGGAAGACATCCGGCACTACCCGGTGAGCGGCAAGGTCAACTGCCCGGAAGGCTTCGTGATCTTCGACAACGTGTTCGTGCCGAACGAGCGCGTCTTCCTGGACGGCGAAACCGAACATGC
>JBGTHI010000491.1:0-2487 GCA_041746295.1 Myxococcaceae bacterium | reverse complement strand
TGGACGGCAGCCGCGCCGCCCTGGAGCGCGAACGCAAGGTGGGCGACCTGGCGCTCAAGGAGCGCTGGTACACCCCCACCACCGAGCCGCTGGACGACGGCACCTGGGTCCGGGTCGCTCACCCGCGGCTCGCCCGTCTCTGCTCCCAGGCCATCTTCGGGCGGCCGATGGGACCCAAAGACTATCGGCGGCTCCTGGCGGTGCCGGCCGGAGGGCGGATTCGGGTGGTGGCCCAGGCCAAGGAGCTCCCGGTGCTGACGGTGGAGGTGCGCCACCCCTTCTTTCGGGCGCAGCAACACGACTTCTACTGGAATCCATTCATCGACGGGCCCGAAGCCCATACGTCGATTTGGGTGAAGCGGGAGCATGCACCGGCCGGCCTCGGGGCCACCGTGTTCGCCAGCAGCATCGACGCCTACGATGCCTATGGCGTGAAGCTGATCACCCTGGAGGCGGCCCAGGGCAGTGGCTACGTCGGCGCCCTGGTCTGGCCCAAGCTGGGTTTCAACGCTCCCCTGACCGACGACATTCTCCGCAAGCTGCCCGAGGAGCTGCAGGACTGCGAGACAGTGCTGGAGCTGCTCTCGCGCCCAGGCGGGGAGAAGGCCTGGGCGCGAGTCGCTCAGACCATGCAGATGGTCTTCGCCATGGATCCCCACAGCCTCTCGCGCGATGTGCTGCGGCGCTACATGGCCAAGCGGCAGGGAGCGGACCTGCGCGATCCAGAGGCGGAGGTCGGGAGCTGGGAAGAGGCGGCGGCCTAGGTCTGCTATGAATCCTAAGGCCATGTCCCAAGACCACGTCCTTGTCACCGTCACCGGCCACGACCATCCCGGCATCACCGCCCGGCTCACGGGAATCCTCGCGGGGCTCGATGCCACGCTGCTGAACGTGGAGCAGGTGGTGGTGCAGGGCCACCTCACGCTCTGCCTCCATGTGCAGCTCCCCGAGAGCCGCGGCGTGCTCAAGGAGCTGCTGTTCGCCTCCAAGGAGCTGGGGGTGGATCTGGACTTCGTGCCGATCGACGCCAACTCGACGGCGGCGCCCCCACTTCCGCGCTACGTGGTGACGGTGCTGGGCAATCCGCTCGGGGCGCGGGAGCTGCACGCAATCGCCAGCACCTTGGCCGACCATGGCGGCAACATCGAGAAGATCTTCCGGCTCTCGGAAGGTGACACCCCCTCGACCATGGAGATCCACCTCGGGCTTCCACCCGACCGGGACACCAACGTCCTCAAGAAGGCGCTGCTGGAGCTGGGGATGAAGAGCGACTTCGACGTAGCGCTGCAGCGGGAGGGGCTCTACCGCCGATCCAAGCGGCTGATCGTGATGGACATGGACTCCACGCTGATCCGGATCGAGGTGATCGACGAGCTGGCCCGCGCAGCCGGCGTGGTGGAGCAGGTCTCCAAGATCACCGAGCGGGCCATGCAGGGCGAGATGGATTATGATGAGTCGCTCCGCCAACGGGTCGCTCTGCTCAAGGGGTTGGATTTGAGCGTGCTGGAGGGGCTGGCCCAGAAGCTCCCCCTCACCGAGGGAGCGGAGACCTTGATCCGCGTGCTCAAGCGGTTGGGTTACCGCACGGCGGTCTTGAGCGGCGGCTTCTCGACCGCGGCGGAGGCGCTCAAGGCGCGGCTGGGGATCGACTATGCCTACTCCAACAGCCTGGAGGTCCAGGGAGGCAAGCTGACCGGCAAGGTGGAAGGTCCTATCGTCAACGCCCAACGCAAGGCGGAGCTGCTGGATCTGATCGCGCAGCTGGAGGGCATTCGGTTGGATCAGACCATCGCGGTGGGCGACGGCGCGAACGACCTCCTAATGCTTCAGCGGGCCGGGCTGGGGATCGCCTTCCGAGCCAAGCGCAAACTGCGCGAGGCGGCCGACACCTCCATCTCCGGCGCGGGGTTAGACGCAATCCTCTACTTCCTGGGGATCAGCCAGCGCGAGCTTCGAGAGCTCGGCTCTTGGACTTAGCCGCCGCGCGCGTGCATCTCCAGCCTGGGATCGCGCCTCAGCACCTCGCGCGAGTGGATCGCCGAGCGATCTCTCAAGAGAGCGCGCTCCTCGGCGGCACGGTCGCGCCGGAGCCCCCATGCCCCCCGAATCTGCCCACGCAGGCTCTCGTCATCGCATCCGGCGCGCAGGGGGCCGCGCAGATCGACCCCGTTCACCGAATAGAGGCAGTGAAGCCAGCTCCCATCGGCGGTGAGACGCGCGCGGTCGCAGCGGCCGCAAAAGGGCGCCGTCACCGACGCGATGATCCCGAAAACGGTTCCATCCGGAAGCGAGTACCGAACCGCCGGAGCGGAGCTGTTCTCCAGCAGCGGCTCGACAGCTCCGTAGTGCCGCCGGAGCATCTCCAGAATCTCCGCACGCGAGACCACGGCCTCCCGACGCCACCGGGTGGCACCGCCCACGTCCATGTACTCGATGAAGCGGACCTCGGCCCCAACGCGCATACCCCGCTCGAGCAGCGCCGGCAGC
>JBGTHI010000490.1:0-2103 GCA_041746295.1 Myxococcaceae bacterium | reverse complement strand
GGCGGCGGCGGTGGCGTGCCGGGGGGCACTCACCCCGTAGGTCCCGGGGTCTCGCTTGTCTACGAAGCCGGTGATGCCGCACATGGTGTAGCGACTCTCTAGCAGGGGTAGGAATTGTGATAGGAGCGTCACGTGTTCTGGGAGCTCAATCTTAATTGGCTGACACCCGAGCTGGCGGTGGGCGGCCGCTTCCCGATAGAGGCGGCGGAGTTCCTGGCAGGTGAGCTCGGGGTCCGGCACGTGGTGGATCTTCGCCTGGAGGATCGGGACGAGGAGCGAGCTCTGAAGAAGCACGGTGTTGAGCTGCTCCATCTTCCCACGCCGGACATGACCGCGCCGACGAAAGAGATGCTTTGGCAGGGCGTGGAGTGGGTCACGCCTCTCCTGGAACAGAAGAAGAAGGTCTACGTCCACTGCGAGTACGGGATTGGCCGAAGCGCGCTGCTCAGCCTCTGCATCCTGGTCAATCGCGGGATGGATCCTACCGAAGCGCTGAAGCTGGCTAAGGCCAAGCGGCAGATCGTCTCACCCAGCCCCGGACAGCTGGCAGCCTATCTCACGTTCTTGGAGGCCTGGCGCGAGCGCCGCGGCGGTGCGGCCTGGGTCATGCCCACTCAAGAAAGGCTTCAAGAGATCGCCTACAGAAATCTAAAGTCGGCCGCTCACGGCAAAGAGTAGCGGAAGCCGCCGTTGCAACCGACGTCGAGCACCGACTCGCTGCCCAGCTCCTTCGGCACCGCGCCGGCCCCAATGCAGATAAGGCGGTAGGGGGTGAACTTCGCTCGAAAAGCTGCGGAAGCCGCGGGAAAACGAGCACAGTTTGGGGACAAGAGCCCACTGATTGTCATTAAAGCTCCTACACATTTCACGCGGACCTAGTCACGGTCCCGAGCCCCGGCTTCGCGGCGTGCCTCGCCGACATGTTCCCCAATAGCAGGGACCTGTCTTTCGCTGAGCGAGAATGTGGTCGAACCATTTGATTGCTGTCGGAGATAATTTGAGAGGCCTTCTGAGCCACGTCCGCCCAGTCGCCGTGGTCCTTCTGGGCATCGATCCGCACCGCGGCGAGCTCTTCGTTCAGCTCCCCGAGTTTCCCCAGCGTGTCCGAGAGGAACTCTAGGTCAGCGATGCCTCCGACTTGCGATCGCGTCAGCTCCCGCGCCGCCCTGTCAAACGCATCCTGAGCAGACTCAACCTCTTGCTGGGCGGTCACATAAAGGTTTCGATCCTCACCCGCCCGCTTCTTCACGGTCTTGAGTCGTCGCTGCACAGACCTGAGGGCTTTTCGTGCCCAGAATGGGTCTCGCGGCTTCTCTTCGACATCGAAGGGTGGCCATGCTTTTCGCAGCTCCATGAAGGCTTCTACGGTGGAGCACCTGACGCGGGTGTCCTGGACGATCTCCCGATCGCCCTCCTGGAAGCGCTGAGCCAGGCGGGACACCAGCTCGTCGTTTTTGGCGACGACCCGGCGCAAGCGGTGGCCATGATCAATGATGGCCTGCCAATGACCCTGGAGATGCTCTAGCCTCTCTGAAATCGAGGATAACAGCGCTGCTACCTTCATTCCATCGATCGGCGATCCCTTGACCGGCGTTCCATCAATCAGCGACCCACGGCCCATCATCCAGTTCATACTCGTTTGGATCTCGCGTATATCCCTATGGACCAGGGACGTTAAATCAGTTCCCATCAGCATGTTATCTTTGGCGGTTCCAAAGACATGAGGATAGGCGTCGCTTGGATGAATCCGCTGAACGTCTGGCACATAGGATGAAATTTCGCCATAAACATCATGAATTTTGCCGGACAAGGTTACAGTATTTTCGTACTGCGCGACGAGTTCTTGCAGATGGGTTTCTACCTCATCAGGCCTTACAATCAGCCTCTCCGCCTCGCTGTGCAGCGCGATCGCTAGATCTAAGCTCTGATGAGCCTTTTCAATCTGCCCTTGATTGAGCTGATCTAGTCCTCAAACAAGCGTGAAGGAGGGATCAAAACCCGAAAAGCCCCGATAATCCGACGAGAACGACCAAGAACCCGTCTGAAGACCGGAGGCTTTTCAAGTGAACCGAAAACTACGTCGGCGGCTGTCAGGTGAGAAGG